>JBQNBR010000131.1:0-2500 GCA_052169815.1 Treponema sp. | reverse complement strand
TTTTCGCTTACCCTTTTGCGTTGAGGTTGCTGATTGGTAAACGGCAGCGCTCTTTCCGTCCTATTTATGCTTCTTGACTGAGCATATAGTAAAGGCTTTTTACCAAGGTACCGGTGGCTTTTGCCTTTAGATAAGCATAATCCTCAGAAATATAGGCAGTGCCGGCAATATCAATATGAATCCACGGAATATCTTCTTTTGCAAGGAAGGAGCCGACAAAAAGACCGGCTGTCATCATACCGCCGAGTTTTCCTCCCGTATTTTTTAAATCAGCCACTTTGGATTCATTCATTTTCTTGTAATACTCGATATTCGGCATCTTCCACACAAGTTCACCGGCTCTTCGGTTTGCCTTTTCGAGTTCTGCAAAAAATGCATCGTTATTTGTAATAGCGCCGCTTACCTGTTCACCAAGTGCGGCAACGCAAGCACCTGTTAAGGTCGCAAGGTCAATCAGCTTGGTTGCTTTGAGATTATTCGTTGCATAATACACTGCATCCGCCAAAGTCAGTCTGCCTTCAGCGTCGGTATTAATGATTTCTATGGTTTTACCGCTCATCGAACCGATAATATCGCCGTTTCTGTAGCCGTCGCCTGAAATCATGTTTTCGCATGAGGCAACCACTGCCACGACATTCACCTTTGCGTTAAGGTCCGCGAGCGCATGCATGGTACCGATAACCGTGCCGGAGCCTCCCATATCGGTAAACATGTCAACCATACCTGTCGCAGGTTTAATCGCATAGCCGCCGCTGTCGTACGTTAATCCCTTACCGACCAACGCGATTTTTTCATCGGAATCAGGATTATGGTAATACTCCATAACAATGAGCTTTGGCTCTTTGGCACTTGCTCGTGCTACGCTGAGAAAAGCTTCCATTTTTAGGGCTTCAATGTCTTTTCTGCCGTAAACAGTAACTTTTACGCCCTTTGCTTCCAGTTTTTCCTTGGCAATCTGCGCTAACGTTTCAGGATAAATCACATTCGCCGGCTGGTTTACCAAATCACGGGTTAAAAAAACAGCTTCCATCAATTTGACGGCTTCGTTGATACCCTTTTTTGCTCTATCTTCTTTACCGTTATCCGGATTATAATTGACTATGATTTCAGGCACATCCTTACGATCGCTTTTAAATTTGTCATATTTATAGGTTGCATGCAGCATCCCCTCAGCGATGGCGGCTGCCATCCGGTAATTACATAAATTATTCAGCTTAGGAATATGCAGCTCAACCTCCGCTACTTTGTTTTTTAAAAGCTCAGTTGCCGCTTTAAAGAACGTTTTTCTTAAAACCTCAAAATCAATGTTCTCTTCTTTACCAAGACCGATAAAAAGCTGCGCCTTGAGGTTGGAATCAAGCGTATAATACACCTCTTCCGCTTTCCCCGAAAACACTTCTTTTTCTTTTAAATAGGTAAGGTATTCGCCTGCTATTTTGTCTTCGTACACTAGCTGAGCCGCCACACCGCCGTGTTTCGCAATATTAAATTTCATAGCTCCTCCATGATCTATCGTTTTGTATTTATTTTGAATGCATACTATTGGGGATGATCACTTCTTGTAAAAGACGGTTTTCTTCCTTAATACGAATGTAAAGAACAACAGCATAAAACGGTAAAATAATAATAGCCGTATACAATGCGTGGCACAGTAAGGCTAAGCCGATTAATTCCGGGGCGATGTTTAAAAAATAGTTTGGGTGCTTTACTGTTCTAAAAAGCCAATGATCATTGTATTGGTGGTTATGCACCAGCATCAGCTTTACCGTCCAAATACCTTTTAAAAGACGGGTTACGATGTAGAGCATAATCATGGAAAACACCAATAAGATACAGCCTAACATACTCATCCTATCAAATGCCGCTGTTTTTAGCATGGATTCCGTAAGACAGGCTGCATAGAAAAGGATATGCAGGAGGGTAAGCCGTTTGGAATTTTTTACTCCATACTCTTTTCCGCCGTTTGCCAGAATATTTTTTTCGTTTGCTTTTGATATTTTTAAAAACAATAAGCGAATGATGAAGATGGCTATAACAATACTTTGAATAATATACATGGTACTTCTCTCTCTAAGTAAGAAAATAGACCTATTCTAAAACGTAAGTTTTGGAACAGGTTTAATATAAAAGCTGACAATAACATCTTATAAATAATTGTGTCAATAATAGGGGAGCAACTTCCACGGAAATCAATTTTTAAGTGAAGGTATCAAAAAAGCGGTACAAGAGCTGATAAAGACACTTGAAATAGAAGGATGCATGGTCGTTGCCGATGCATTAAACTGTCAAATACAGACTGCACAAGCAATTATCGAGGCGAAAGCCGACTATTTATTAAGCGCGAAAGGTAATCAGAAAGAGTTGATGAATGATATAGCAGCGGAGATCTAAGATGAAAAGCTGCGTTTAACGATGGATAGAAACGAGAAGCGCATATACTACCGCCGTGCGCGAAAAGCGCACACGTCAATACGCGACGTGTGCCGAAAGGCAAACTCGA
>JBQNBR010000130.1:0-2534 GCA_052169815.1 Treponema sp. | reverse complement strand
CGGAAACTTCAGTTTCCGCGAGCAGGTTACCTTGAAATGCGATGTTCAGGCATTGTGCTATTTGCGCAATGCCTGAACTCGTCGACATGGTGCGATAACTTACGTTTCGCATATCGTTGTACAGCTGAACTAATTACCTTGACTTTTTATACTTATTTAGATATTATCGTATATCTTTAGATAAAAGGAGTAGTTACTGTGCCCTGCGGAAAAAAAAGAAAGCGACAAAAGATAGCAACACATAAAAGAAAAAAGAAGCTTCGCCGGAATCGGCATAAAAATAAGAAATAGTATTAAATGGTTTTAAAGGAATTTTATACTACGATTAAGCTTATCAATAGTAGGGTGTTGTTCTTTAAAATTAAAAAGGGTTTGTATAGTAGTATACAGACCCCTTTTTTATTCGTGCGGAGGGTTCAATATCTGTTGTTCTTTGTCTGCGCTCTGCAGCGAAATGAAGTGAATTGAGCCTGACCGCAGAACCTTTTAAGAACAATATTGCTGTTTTGTGACGAGCTTGTTGATTGTTTTTTTGATAGTAAAACCTCTTACTAGATGAATTATAATATACTTGAAAAAATAAAAAATCCAGAAGATGTTAAACAGCTTTCTCAGCATGAAGTTGTTACATTAGCGACTCAAATACGGCAGATTATTTTAGAAACAGTAGGAACAAATGGCGGTCACCTTGCGAGTAATTTAGGAGTAGTAGAATTAACTATCGCATTGCATAGAGTTTTTTCCAGTCCTATCGATGCCATTATTTGGGATGTAGGGCACCAATGTTATACCCATAAATTACTAACAGGGCGTTATGAACAGTTTTCAACTCTTCGATTAAAAGACGGTATTGCAGGGTTTCCTAAAAGGGAGGAAAGCTGCCACGATATTTTTAATACAGGACATGCATCAACATCGATATCGGCGGCACAAGGTCTTTTAGCAGGAAGAGCTTTACAAAACCAACCCGGAAAAGTTATCGCGGTTATTGGAGATGGGGCACTTACAGGAGGTATGGCTTTTGAAGCTATTCTTAACCTTGCCACTGCGGGGAAGAATCTTATCGTTATATTAAATGATAATAAAATGTCTATTTCTCGTAACACAACAGCCATTTCTGAGTATTTAAGTCGTCTTGCAACGCATAAGGGATATCGTCGATTTCGGTATTTTTTTGATCTTGCAGTAGAAAAAATACCGGTAATAGGGCCTCATTTAAATAATATCATTAAACGGCTGAAATTGGGCGCTAAAGGTATATTTTATACTAATAATCTTTTTGTTGATCTTGGCTTTCATTATGTCGGCCCGCTTAATGGACATCACGAACATGAACTTGAAAAAGTATTTAGAAATGTAAAAAATATTGAGGGGCCGGTATTGGTTCATGTACAAACGATAAAAGGTAAAGGGTATTCCTTTGCAGAAAGTAATCCTACGGCTTTTCACGGTATAGGGCCTTTTCGTCTTATTGATGGAAAAGTAGAGAAAAGCCATTCACTATCTTATACTGAAGCTTTTTCACAAAGTATCATAAATGAAGCTAAGGCTAATGGACATGTTGTTGCCGTTACTGCGGCTATGATGCAGGGTACTGGACTAAGCCTTTTTCAGCATTTATATCCTGAACGTTTTTTTGATCTTGGTATTGCTGAACAACATGCAGTAACATTTGCCGCTGGCTTGGCCATTGCAGGATTACGACCTATTGTTGCTATTTATAGTACTTTTTTACAGAGGGCAATAGATCAGCTACTCCATGATGTTGCGTTACAAAATTTACCGGTTGTTTTTGCAATAGACCGTGCAGGTGCTGTTCCGTTTGATGGTGAAACGCATCAAGGTCTCTATGATATAAGCTTTTTACGGGCTATCCCGAATATGTATATTCTTTGTCCTGCTTCAGTAATTGAAATGAAGAGTATGCTGCATTGGGCTTTACAAATTAACGCTCCGGTTGCTTTGCGTTATCCTAAGCATATTTGTCCTTCGGAAAATGCCGTTTTTTCTGTACCTCTGCACGTAGGACGAGGCGTCATGGCCTTAAAAACCGAACAGAGTGATGTCTTATTTGTATGTACCGGAGGTATGTATGAAGAAACTGTTTTGGCCGCTGATATATTACTGCGGCACTCCTTTTTTGTTGATATTTATCATCTTAGGTTTATAAAACCTATAGATGAAGAAGCTTTTGTTGATATAGCATCGCACTATACCGGCGTTATTATGATTGAAGATGGCGCATATATCGGTGGGATAGGTCAATATTTAGAATTGGTATTGAAAAAAAAGCTGCCTATGCTTTATACCGCAGTGTTTGCATTTCAAGATAGTATATTTACGCAAGGGGCGCGTACCGATCTATTGCAATGTGCGGGTATCACGAGTCAACAAATAGCAGCACGAACTAAAATGTTTTATGAAATGAATATAAAAAAATCTTAATATATGGCATGGTATTTATAATTGTGATATGACGTGGGATCTGAAGAGAGATGGTATCCGGCGTACTAAGAGGCAAGCAATCTAAATTC
>JBQNBR010000129.1:0-2553 GCA_052169815.1 Treponema sp. | reverse complement strand
AGCATAACCGGAATATACAACACAATCTGCTGCAAACTGCCTAATATAGAACTGATGTTTCCCTTGTTAATAGCAGGAAAGAATGCAAGAGAAAAAAAGACAGCCGGCATAACCGGTAAAAGAGCCATGTATACTCTAAAATACAAAATGCTCTTTGCAGATATAAGCACATCCTTCATCATAAGAGCAATAGCCTGCTCCGGAAAAATCAGTAGCAGTAGCCACAACGGAAATAGGAGAATGAGCCCCGCCCCCACAAACCGCTTAAAGGCACCAATTACCCGCTCTGACTGTCCTGCGCCAAAATTTATGCCGATAACGGGAGTAAGAGCAAACATAAAACCAGCAATAGGCTGTATCAAAAACGAAAAAAGCCGGGTAACAATACCGTAAAATGCAATATCACCGGAAGAGCCGTAATGATTGAGCACATTTAGTACCAACAACATTTGTATGCTTGCCATAAACTGCATAATGAACCCTGCAAATCCCATAGAAAGCATTTTACCGACAATATTTTTATCGAAACGGATTGTAAAAACGGTATGAGCTGTCGTATTTTTTTTGACAAAATAAAGGACACCAATAGCTGCCTGCACTGCCATGCCGATATTGGTCCCAATGGCAGCTCCTTTTACCCCGAAATCCAAAACTACCATCAATACATAGTTTGAACACCCGTTAATGAGTAAACTCACTGCCGTAATGAGCGCGGCAGTTTTCATCTTTCCCTCAGACCGGATAAGGTTATTTAATGCAATCGCATAGAGCCATACGGGGGCTGCCCATAAAATCGTACGGAAATATTCATCACCTAGTGTTAATGCTTCGCCTCTGCCACCCATCAAAAAGAGAATCTGCTTTGAAAACAAGCCGCCCGCTGCCATGACGATCACACCCAATACCAGTGTTAAAACATTGACGTTGCCGAGTATATTGTTTTTAACTTCCGTATCACCGGCACCGATGACAATGCTTAACAGCGTTCCGGCTCCCGATCCCACCAGTAGGCCTAAGCCAATAATCGTAATAAGCGGGGCCAAGGCAATTGAAACGCCTGCTAACGCAACTTCACCGGCATATTGTCCAACAAAAATACCGTCCAGCACATTATTGGCTCCAAGTAGGAGCATTGCGAGCACTGCCGGCCACGAAAGATCAATAACAATCTTCCATAAATTACCGGTTAAAATAAATTCCCGCTGTTTCTCATTTTCCATTAAGAATTAACCCGCTCCTGATATTCATTGGATTCGGTATTTACCATAATTTTTTCGCCCTGTTTAATAAAAAGCGGCACCCGGACAACCAGTCCCGTCTCAGTAACGATGGGCTTAGTAGCCCCGGAAACGGTATCCCCTTTTACATAGTTTTCGCTTTGGGCAACTTCAAAAACCATCTTCGGCGGAATTTTTACATCGATTGCACTGCCTTCCCAAATAAGAATTTCATATTCATCGCCTTCACGCAGGTAGTATTTTTTATCGCCTACTGTTTCAGTAGAAACGGCTATTTGATCATAGCTTGCAGTATCCATAAAAAGATAGCTTTCCCCATCTTCGTACTGATATTGTCCCTTATGCGTATCAACAACGGCATCTTCAACCGTATCAGCCGTTTTTATCGTTTGAGTGAGCACTGCTCCATCGCGCAAATTCTTCATTTTAACCCGAGCAAAAGCCGCTCCTTTTCCCGGATTGACAAACTCCCGCTCAACAACCAAATACGGACTGCCTTTATGCAATAATACGGTTCCCTTTCCGATATCGCCGCCTCTAATCATGTTATCCACCTCGTTTAAAAAATAGAAATTTAGTGTATCAAATTCCGTGCGTTTGTACAAGATTTTACCGGATGCTGCTCCAAAACACATCAACCCGATCCCTTAAGCAAAAGAGATCGGGTTGAGCGGTTGTACCAAGTGCCGCCGGTGCCTATTTAAACAGACACCGTACGGCATTACGTTTTTTTAAAGATGCAATGAAATCGCTGGCACACAGAGTGCTATGACTCACGCTTTGCCAGATAAATGGTCTCCTTATCATTGAAAGCAGGGTTAGTTAAATCAATTTTCGTACTACCTGCTACCACCTGTGAATACGGATCTGAGTTTGCCGCTTTGAAGAACACATAGTTACCAGCTGTATCTTCCAATTTTACATTGTTCGTCTTTGCTGCTTCTTTCAAGAGCTCTACAACCTTTGCTTGAAGCTGCTTAGGATAAAGTTCGCCTGTTTTATGCTCACCCTTTAATTTTAACGCGCCGGCATCGTCGGCATCAGTTAGCTTTTTGTATGTTACACCATTAATAGTTACCTTGTCATTATTAGCAAATGTTGCTACGTCAACCGTTACCGTCCATTCTTTCTTGGCTGCAGGAGCTTTTTTGCATTTTGCCATATAAATGGTCATACCGTCAGTAAGGTCTTTATCTAAGTCAAGCGCCATACTAGCAGCAGGCGTCGGCTTTTCCTTGAAGAACACGTACTTACCCTGCGCATCTCCCAAGTTTATATTAGTAAGCTTTCCCGCTGCCTCGGTGATGAGCTTTGC
>JBQNBR010000128.1:0-2630 GCA_052169815.1 Treponema sp. | reverse complement strand
CATGGTTAGACCTTCAAAGTTGAGTATTGTACCATTTTGTTTTTAATTAACTATAAAAATGGAAAGCAGCCGTATCGTCATTTCACTGAGGAAATCCAATAATAAAGGTCGTCTGAAAACCAGCTTTCAGACGACCTTTATCAAAAACAACCCTATCGCTACAACTCAAAACCGCTTTCAAACATCCGTGCCTGTCCGCTGACAGGATCGGTAAACTCAATTCTTTTTGCCAAAAGTTTTAAAGGTTTCCCATAATCCTCATCACCTGCCGCAGACGGAACGGGATAAAGCGCATCGTTCATCAGCGGCATACCCAGGCTCATCATATGCACGCGCAGTTGGTGTTTTTTCCCCGTATGCGGCGTAAGGCGGTAAAGGCTGAACGCGCCGCGGTTTTCGATAAGCTCGACTGTTGTGTGCGCGTTCGGCTCACCTTCCACTTCAAGTGTCGTAAAAAATTTTTCCCCGCGCACCATGCGTGAAGAAATGTTTAGCGGATAAGCTAAATCCGTCCGCGTCGGCGCGATTGCCTCATAAGTTTTACAGACAGTTTTATTTTGGAACATGGTTTGATAATCGCGGCGCGTGGCAGGATTGTGCGACAGCAGCATGACCCCTGCCGTATCCTTATCCAAGCGGTGAATCGGCGTAATGTCCGCTACATTCAAATGCTGTAATTCCGGCCGCAGGCGCAGGCGGGTCAGCAGCGTTTCACGCAAAAAACGCCCGCTGGGGATGACGGGCAGAAAATGCGGTTTATCAACCACGATAAGATGTTCATCGACAAACAGAATCTTCTCTTCAAAAGGAATCCGCGGTTCGCTGTCTCTGCTGGTTTCACGGTAATAAAACATCGTCTTGCCTGCTTCAAACACAGTATGCTCGTTAAGCGGCACCCCGTCCGCACACACCACGAAGCCGCTGTTCAGCCGCCTGCGCCAATTTTCTTCACCGACAAAAGGAAAGCGTGTGCAGAGAAAATGCAGGAGCGGCAGGCCGTAAAACTCTTTTTCATACGGTAGCACTAAATAGCTGGGCTTTACACCGTTTAAAAGAGGGAGGGGATTAGAAGGTTTTTTCATGTGGCGGATTGTACTCGGTTTCGGGAAGTTTTTCAGATGGTATTTCGGATTAAGGAAGTGCGGCAGGTCGTCATTTATGTGTCTGATGTTTATATGGTTTATCGAACATAAGCACCTGTACAATGTGGAAAATTGCCGTTTGTATGTCAGTAATGGTGTGGAAATCAACAGTGTTGTTTACACTTTCGGCTTTTGCTTGAAGACCCGTTTGAGCAGCTATCCGGCATTGTCAAGAATGTCGATAGACACGGGAAACCCGCTTTGTTCTTGATAATGGCGGATAGCTGCTTAAAAATCATTCAAGCAAAAATAAAAGTTGTCCGCCGTAGAAAAAGTGTAAACAACGCGACGATTTCCTACAGTGCCGAAGAACATAAAGAAATGTTTACCATAACTGTAACCCTTGAGGAAATCAAACCATGAGTAATATCACCCGACAGCAGCAGGTCTATCTTGCAGTAGACGCCTGCAATACCTATGCTTTTACCGTTAATCTGCCAACAAATTCGCTTATACATTACTTCTGCTATAATTGAGGCCGTCTGAAACCTGTTTTTCAGACGGCCTTTTGCCAGCCCAAGAAGGGAAAACCGATGAGACCGATGACCACATTAATGACCGCAGCCGTATTTTCAGTCCTCAGCCTGAATGCCTGCGGCGGCTCGGAGAAAAGCATGAGTATTCAGGAATAGACCGAAGCAAAATTTCGATTGAATTCGAACAATCAAGGTAACAAAACCATATGAACGACAGCAAACTAACACAACAACATATCAATATTCAATCTATTGATAAAGTCATTATAAATTGGAAGTAAAATGGGATTTATTATTATACTTATGATGGGATTGGCATGTGCAATTTCTGCAATTGCCTTCGTAAGATTGAGTATATTTTATAGAAAAAAAGACCTTAGAAAAGAAGTGATTGTATATGGTATTTTGTTATCTATATGCCTACATGCCATCATTTTTTTCAGTTATGTACGCGGAAAAGATTATTGGGTATTTGCACCAATATTTACACAAATAAATTATCTATTTTTGAAGCCATTTGTATTTTCAATATGGATTATTCCTCTTGAATGTGAAAAACTAAACAAATTAAGCAAGATTATCTTATCAAGTATTATTTGTGGTGTTGTTTTCAGTTTCTTTATACTTCCTCCTCATATAGCATTATTATGCTTTATAGCTTCTATAATTATGGTATTTTTTAAAGAAGAAAATGCCAAATATCTAAACAAAATTATTCTGACGAGTATTGTATCTTCATTGATTTTGTGTGGAATTTTAATGATGTTTTATGATGATTTATTAAGTGCTTTAGGTGCTAAATTTCATTATTAGGGATAACACTCATAGTAATATTCCCGTATCCGCCGTAAATTTGACCGCTTGGCGGCCAATAATCCAGCTATGGTATCACTTCCGCTATAATTAAGGTCGTCTGAAAAACTGAACTGCACCCCAAAAGTTGGACACATCCCCCCCCCAACTCACAAGGTGCAGTTTTTTTATGAGCAAATATACATTACACTTCAAATAC
>JBQNBR010000127.1:0-2655 GCA_052169815.1 Treponema sp. | reverse complement strand
CCTTCCCTGTCTAGTACCTTTTCTTAAAAATTCACTCGAATTTCTTTGAAATGAGGAATAACTACGGTAGCTCACCCATAACCAACAAAAAAAAAACGGCTTGAGCCTGTTCCAAGACCAATGCCGTCAGTTCCATTTACATCATTCATTACCCAGACGCTACCGCCCACTCTTTTATCGTCCGCTCCTTTTCATCAAAACTACTACCAATCAGCACCACCTGCTTCCCGCTTACCAGATACGGCACTGCATACTGCCTTTCTTTGATCTGTGCGAGCGCTTCCATTGCACTTCCATTGCCGGCAAGCTTAAACTCAAAGATATAGATAGCATCCCCAGTTTGCACCACACAATCAGCACGCCCAGTAGAACAGTGCACCTCACTCTGCACAAACTGCCCCATCAGCGCAAATACCAAGTACACCGCCGCCTGATAATTCTGCTCCCTCAACTGCACCTTCTCTTCGCTGTAATTATCATACGGTATACTGCTTATCAACGACCGCAGCCGCTCCATCATCCCCTCTACATTCCCGCTCCGGACTTCCTGCACAAACCTCACTACAGACACTCCCGTTTGTCCAAGCGCTACACTGGTATACTCAGGCATAAGGTTTTCTAAGAAACCGTACCTCACCTCATCATTCGGAAATCCTAATCGGTACAGCCGCTCCTCTTTGCTATACCCTTTTATCGTTAAGTACCCCGCTTGAAACAGTATCGGCACCACATCCTGCGCCACTGCTCGATACGTTTCCAACCCCGATTCATTCATCTCTACATTCCCATCCAAATCAGGTATGTAATACTGCGCTTCTTTCAGATAATGCACCAAAAATGTCGGTGTCCCAGTCCCAAACCAATAGCTTTTAAATAGCTTTCCACTTAATACACTTAAAATGCTGAATGGATTGTATATGCTCGCCGTTTCCTGGCAAAACACATACCCGTCATATTTTTGCTTAAGTTGCCAAAGTGTTTCCCCATAGCTTAGTTTGTTCGCTGCTGCGAGCACTTGTATTTCTGCCTCAAATATCCCTTCCAATTCCTCTTGCGTTATCCCGCAAATACCGGCGTAATCCGGCAGCATGCTGATATCTTGTAAATTGTTGAGATCGCTGAAAATACTCACCTTGCTGAACTTCGTTACTCCCGTTAGAAACGCAAAGCGGATGTATTGATCGCAGCTTTTCAGCACAGAGTAAAACGCTTTCAAGCTATTTCGGTAGCTTTCGTTGAGCGCTTCATTGACCCCCATCGTCTGTAATAACGGCTTGTCGTATTCGTCCACCAAAACAACCACCTGCTTGCCAGTTTGGCGGAAGGCGGTTTGTATGAGAGCCGCAAAGCGCTTCGCACATGAGAACCCTTCATTCTTTATAGCGTATTTTTTTTCTTCGCCACTTAAAAAATAATTGAGACTTTCATCTAACGCATCTTTTAATTCATACTGTCCTGTATTAAAATCTAGATACAGCACCGGATATTCCTGCCATGCTTCCCGCTGCTCTTGCTCAGCCAGGGTCTCTTCTGCCCCTGCAAGATATAGCCCCTTAAACAGCTCCTGGTGCCCTAAAAAATATGCCTCTAACGTGGATAGAAACAAGCTCTTTCCAAACCGCCGCGGTCGACTCAAGAAATAGACGCGGTTACTATTTATCAAGCGCGATATATATGCCGTTTTATCTACATAAAGATACCCATCATTCCGTAATACTTTAAAACTCTGTACCCCTATCGGCAGTTTCCGTTTAACATCCATCTGTCCATTATACCATAACATACCTCAACATGCAAATTGTACTACAAGGGACGAAAAATACCACGGAAGATAGCGGTTTTGTTTGATAAGTGCTTAAAAACAAGACGGCCTGGCCCCTACCCCTAACACCAGTTAAAGACCAGACCGAAGATAAAGAGGTCAAGATTATGCGCTGCCGGATCAGCTTTAAAAACCCTTGCCAGATTTTAGCCATTGCCCGGTAGCTTACTCTTTAGCACGGGGTGCCGTAGGGCGATCCCGTGTGTAGTGTTTTTTAATTATGATTTTTTAGCAATATAAATGACAACACCATCTACAAGCACATCATCGCTCGCATTTGCGCTAAAATTCAAAGCCTGGGTGCAAGCTTTGTCTTTAAAGTACGTATATTCACCATTTCCGCTTCCTATTGTTATAGGACCGCTTGCACTGGTAGCAGTCTGCGCTAATTTAGTAAGTGTTGCTTTCAGTGCGGTAACGACAGCCGCCTTGTTATTTGAATTACTGAAATCTGCTATTTTATCTTTATTAGGAGCATCAGCCTCATCATTGGAATGTTCCTTAAGAAAATCAGCCTTAAGATCAGCAGTAGGATCCGTATAAGTTGCTGTAGGCTTCCCTGCTTTAATAGTGATATATACGTGGTCGTCTTTGTCTCTTTCGCCGATGTAAATTTTATTACTAGCTTCTGTGCCATCACCATAATCAGCATCTGCTGCTACTTCGCCGGTAGAACCATCGTCCTTTCTGTAAAGCTTATACACCTTGCCAGCATTCTTTTTCTTTAAAGTACCCATATGCTCTTCTACTTTTTCTTTCAGCTTTTGCTGAACATTATCAGTATCCGCAACCTCCACGTCCAGTTTTACCCCCTCAACATAGGGGGCAGCCAT
>JBQNBR010000126.1:0-2794 GCA_052169815.1 Treponema sp. | reverse complement strand
ATTTAGATTGCTTGCCTCTTAGTACGCCGGATACCATCTCTCTTCATATCCCATTTTAATTATTTAAAAGAGTTGACAAACTGAGTAGAAACAATATATTTTATAAAAAACAATACTATAAATATTATTAGTATAATACATATACATTGGAGATAAGGGTGCTTTTTTCTATTAATTCAGGTTTGCTTGAAGCATGCGTGCTGGCCTTACTGAGCGGTGAAGATTCGTACGGTTATAAACTAACGCAGGATGTGAAACTGTTATTATCTATTTCAGAATCAACGTTGTATCCAGTTTTAAAACGGCTGCAAACGGCTGGATTTTTAGACACTTATGATATACCTTTTGATGGCAGAAATAGGAAATATTATCAGATTACAGCTGCCGGCAAAAGACAATTAAAGATATATTGCCAAGAATGGAATTCTTATAAAGAATTGATTGAGAAAATTTTTGAAGGAGCTCACTACTAAATGAATCGTGCGGAATTTATGTCAGATTTAACAATGCGCCTTAAATATCTTCCTGCTAGTGATTTACAGGCAGCTCTTCAATACTATGAAGAATATTTCGATGAAGCAGGCTCTGCTAATGAGCAAGAAGTGATACGCGAGTTAAGAAGCCCTGCACATGTTGCTGCAAAAATTTTATCGGATTATGCGGTAAAAAAAGCTGAAATAGCGCGTTCCTCTACAAAAAGCGGTTGGCATGCGTTTTGGTTTACCATTTTAGCTATTTGCGCAGCGCCTGTTGCGGTACCGCTTATCATTGCAGCAGTAGTAAGCGTTATTGCGTTGGGGGTGGCCGGTATCGCTATTGTGTTTGCGCTTGGTGCCGCCGCAGCTTTTGCGTTGGTAAAAGCAATCACTTTATTTACTGTAGGTTCTGCCTCTGCATTTATTTTTTTAGGGATAGTTTTAGTGGCGATTGGCGGTATTGTGTTAGTTTTTTATATTATCGGTGCGCTTATTTCGTGTATCGGCAGACGTATTAAAAGCAAATCGGATAGATAAGGAAAAAATAGTATGAAAAAGAAATTATATCGGAGTACAAGCGATAAAAAATTGTTTGGCGTATGCGGCGGATTAGCAGCGTATTTTGAAGTTGATGTAACCATTATTAGGGTACTGTGGCTGATTGCTACTTTGTTTTGGGGCAGCGGATTGCTTTGCTATGTGATTTGTGCTATCGCTATGCCGGTAAAAAAAGAAGAGCCGGTTGAGTATGAATATATCCATAAGACCACAGAAGATAGTAATTAAACCTGTTCGGAAACTTCCGTTTCAGAATGCGGCTATTTATAAGGAGGATGGTATGTTGGGTTTTATTATTTTGTTTTGCCTGTTATGTAGTTTTTTTGGAATAGCAGGGGTGATATTCAGTGTTATGGGAGGCGTATTAAAACTGACTATTAAATTGCTCTTTTTGCCGTTTCTCTTTATACTAGGACTGGTTTTTGCACTGCCGGTACTATTGGGCGGAGCTTTTTTAAGCTTTCTGGCCTTTCTGTTTTAGTAAGGAGCTATTGTAGCAGCGACGCTATATCCGTAAAGACTGCTCGGCAAAGTACCGTTAATTTTAGTCACTGAAAGAAAATCAAAATCGCTGGCTTGAGCTTTTTATTCGTGCGGAGAGTTTAATACCCCGATGCTCTGCGTCGGGGTTGTTGATTTTTTAAGGTACATTGCCGGTGCGTCACTTTTTTCGGAGGAACATTTATGCTGAAGGCTGCTACTAAACAAAAAGGGGGAGCCATACCACGAGTAAGCTCTTATAGTATTTTGCTCCCTTACTTAATAGTTCCGTTTAGGGTTAAAAGTGCAAGGGCACTTTTCCGTTTTTTGCGTACCGTTATACGTGATTTTTTCTGGCTTCAATTTTCAGTAAAATGGCATTTAAAAAATATTCCTATTTTGGACGTATCGCATTCTTTGGATGAAGTTATCCCTTTTACTCCTGAAAAAGTAGGGATCTATCTTAACTTTGTCAATTTTTGGATACATCCGATGGCTTTTTTGCTCCGCCGGTTCGGTATAAGGAAAGCGCTCCCATACTGTACTGAATATCTTGTTTTAATTGAAACGGCATATAGAAGTGCCTCTCTCATTTATCGGTTTTGTATGACGACGACCGATCGTCCTCATTATACAGCCAACAAAGCTTTTAGAAATATTCATAGGTTTGACCCTCATTTGCTCTGTGTGCCGAGTTTACATGTAGCTATTGCTATTCTTGCATGTGTGTATTATTCGAAGGCTTTTGAAGAGCTTGGGTTGAGCGGGGACGAGTTGGGGGTGTATAAAGCGGAGTTAAAAGCAGATGCGTGCGAAATCATTGAAAGCGTATTGTATATAAAACAGCACAGCGTAAACTGTATTGCTGCAGCACTGTATATGATGCTTTATTTATCAAAAGATGATTTCACGGTGAGTGCCGGTACTGAGATCATTGATAGTTTGTTTGTGAACGATAGCCTTCTCGCTAAAAAAGACAAACAAGCGGTACGGGATTATATCCACTTTATGTTCGAGCGCTTCCTTTTGGAAGGCTTACACGAAGATGACTGGACTATTCCGATTAAACATTGGCTTTGCAGTTATGCACAGTCAAAGCATATCAAATTAGATATGGTTAAGGATCGTTTGCATGGCAGCTCACAAAGAACTGCCTTTATCCGGTAAGCAGGACACTGCGCCCTGCTGATATGCAGGGCGTAGTGTCCTGCTTAGGCTTCCCTTATATTAGACCTGTTCGATAACTCCGTTATCGAACAGGTCGACGAGTTCTAAATCGC
>JBQNBR010000125.1:0-2848 GCA_052169815.1 Treponema sp. | reverse complement strand
AAATAAATGCGCAACAAGCTAAGGCGATGTTTTTGCTCTGCAAAAACTCGCAGTCAGGGGGCAAGTCTTATGACTTGCCCCCTGACAGGTACGCCTTGCGCTTTATTTCGGCTAAGCTCCTAGCATCTACTCCTCCTATTTGCAAAAAGGTTAACGGCAAAAGTACCCATCTACCTGTCTAGCTGATTGGCAAAAGCCAAGCGCTAGCCTGTCGAGTTTCGGCTTACAGCCGAAACGTCGCCTGTTAGGGGAAGAAAGACACTTTTTTGAAATATGCTGGTATCTTTAAGTACACACAAGGGGGAGATTGTAAAGAGGGGGCTTTTTAATATTGCGCCCCTCTTTACCCGTCGTTTTTCTTTTTAGGGGTTATAGGGGTGGTTCCAAGTAGTAGCGATGTTTGCGAAAGCAAACTCGCCGTCAAGGAGTGCACAAGGATACACATTCCTTGACATATTATCGGAAAAAAAAGAAAAATATCCCCTACTAGCTGTTCGGATACGTAAAAACCGGAACACTCCAAATTACTCATTACCCATTAGTTGATACGGCCGCTCTTTCTTGTTATACTAATACAAATGGAATTTTCTAATTGTAATCTTCATACACATCTTATGAGCGGTATCGCCCACGCAGGGTATGTTACGTGTACGCCGGTACAGGAACAGGTGCTGCAGGCGGGGTGTGATGGGGCGGATCTCTATGTGCAATCGCAAACGGGAACGGGCAAGACCGCGGCCTATTTAGTATTGATGCTGCACCGTATGTTGTCTACGGCAGAGGATACGGTGTGTAAGCAGGGGCTCGTATTGGTGCCTACGCGCGAATTAGCAGTGCAAGTTGAGCAGGAAGCTACTGTGCTTGCTCAGGATACGGGGATACGGGTTGCGAGCTTTTACGGCGGTGTAGGCTACGAGCAGCAGGAGAAAGCCTTAAAAAAAGGAGTAGATATCCTTATCGGCACGCCCGGTAGAGTGATCGATTTACAGAAGTCAGGTACGATGCAGCTGCGTTCTATAGCCTTTCTCATTATTGACGAAGCTGACCGGATGTTTGATATGGGTTTTTATCCTGACCTTCGCACCTTGCTGAGCGCGTTGCCTGCTGCAGAGCGCCGTCAAACCATGCTGTTTAGCGCTACGCTCAATAGCTGGGTAAAAAACCTTGCATGGGAATACACCAAGGATGCTAAAGAAATTGTTATTGAGGCTGACACGATTACCGTAAGTGAAATTAATCAAAAGCTGTTTCATGTGGCAGCCGATAAAAAAATGGCATTACTTCTCGGGTTGTTGCGCCAAAATCAGCCTGATAGTTGCATTATTTTTTGTAATACCAAAAAAACGGTAGAAATTGTGGCTAAGCGGCTGCAAAGAAATGGACTGAAAACGGATTTTCTTATAGGCGATTTGCCACAGCAGAAGCGCTTGCGTCTTATCGAATCTTTTAAGGCAGGCGACCTTGTCTGTTTGGTTGCCACCGATGTTGCCGCCCGTGGCCTTGACGTCAATGACCTAAAAATGGTGATTAATTACGACTTACCAGCAGAAGCTGAAAATTATGTGCATAGAATAGGCAGGACGGCGCGGGCAGGGAAAACAGGCTCGGCTTATAGCCTTTGCTGCGAACAAGATGTCTACAATTTACCTGCTATCGAAAAATATATTGAAATCAAGCTCGATGCAGTGATTCCTGTCGACACTGACTTTGTTGAAGATCTGAGTGCCGGCTCATATATTCAGCTTGATAGGGACAGTGGTAAAAAAAGGGTAGAGGCAAAACATGCGGGTAAGGCCGGTACGAGGCAGGGGAGTAGATCGGTGAGCGCTGAGGGTAAAAAAAGAGAGCGGAAAGAAAGAAGTCGAAAGCCAAACAGCGTGCAGGCGCCTACTGGTGCATTCGAGCGTAAAAAGTCCGCTCATTTAGAGTCTTTAACCTTTGAGCAGCGCATGGCGTATTATAAGCAGCAATACGCATCGCAGTTAGCCGATAGTACCATAGACACTCGTACCGCTGGTGCATCTCAAACGAAAAAGCCTGCATCACATATTGAGCGCGAAGACTGCAAGCCTGCGGCACAGAAAAAACGTCGGAAGCGCCCTGGAAAACCTAACGAAAAAAAGGTGATGAATACCGGTGGCCGGCCCATAAAAACTACAGCGAAGCAGCTACTGCCGAATGAGGAAGCGGTACGGCCGCAGCCAAAGCGCACATTTTTGGCTAAAGTTATGCGTTTTTTACGGAAGCAGCATGAATAGAAGTAAGGCCATCCTTCCTTCTTAAGGTTTTCTGTGCAAGGGTTTTGCGTGTGTAACGGCAAAGCTTTTTTTGTTAATTTCTGTGCTTTTTACGTAATTTGCTCTTGACATTTGTGGTGCGTTTAGATATACTACTTTCATATTTATTCCCCTGTAGCTCAGTAGGCAGAGCAAGTGGCTGTTAACCACTGGGTCCGTGGTTCGAATCCGCGCGGGGGAGTAGAAAGCTCGGCTAATAATATTATTAGCCGAGCTTTTTTGTTTTTACTGGCTCTTTTTACTCATCATACCGCGCTGTTTTTCCTTTCAGATTGATTAGTCAAATCGGTACTCCCCAGGTTCTAAATCCCCAAGTAATGTTCGAAACGGTATATTTCCTTCTAAAACGCATAGTATACAAAGCATTGCGTGATGAATTGCATACTTTTACAAAAAAAATGTATAAATATGCTTGAAAGAAAAGATGTATTATGTATAATAATACATCTCTAGCTTATAAAAATACATGAAAAGGAGATGGAGCGTATGAAACACACGATGGTTGGCTTGCTTGCGCTTTCGGCAAGCGTTTTGCTTATTTTTACCGGATG
>JBQNBR010000124.1:0-2871 GCA_052169815.1 Treponema sp. | reverse complement strand
CTTCTGCTTTGCCTTCATCGAAAGCATCCATTAGTGCTGCCGGTAATATGTGGTATTCTTTCCTCAGTTGTTCGTTGCGTTTTACTGTCTGTATCATCTGTTCTATCCTCCCTATGTATGCTGTCGTTACTTTGCCTGTTTTTACGTACTGTAAAAAGCCTTGTAAATCTTTATTCTCTGTTGTATTAAATGCAGTCGCATTCAGTATAATCTTTTTGCTTCCATCTTGTAAGCGAGAATCAGGGGAAGACTTTTCTTTTTTTTCGATAAAAAGAAAAGTCTTCCCCTACGACCCCATCTAAAGAAAAACGGCGACTTAGGGTTCCACCCTAAGAACCCGCCTTTGTTCTAAAGCTTCGTTCTTAAAAAAGCTGAGCTGTTAAGTTTTTTGTATAACTCCGTTTCAGAACGGACAAGGATGTCCGTGGTTCCATGCAATAGCGATGTTTTGCCGAACGGCAAAACTCGTGTTTACCGATAGACACGGATGTCTATCGGTAAACGACATTTCAATGTCGTAGGATGCACCGGCTTTATCTTTTACCAGTACATCCAGCCGAACAGTTTTTGCTCCGGAATTGGCTGTAACGGTGTTCTGAGACGACAGATAGGTGATTTTCTCGATTTTAGTATTGAAAAGCATCTCAAGAAATTCTTTACAGATGGGCTCATACTCCATAACTTTGCAGAACATGAAATCATCTGCAATGGTTAGCTCTTCAAAAGGTTTTTGTACCATTTAAGCCTCCATGTCCTTATATAAAGCACGAATGGCAAAATGGCTAAAAAAATCGGCAGATAATCATGTTTTTCTCTGCAAACCGCATATGCGAACCGCTAAAAATCTAACCGAGTTTTTTGCAGATGCCCATATTTGCTCAAGTATTCCTTATCCGCGTTCCCACCTCATACATTCACTATATTATTTTGCCTATTTTCTTAAGATAGAGTTGCCAAAAATTGATTTCCGTGTAGTAAGGTGAGTGCTAAGACGTAGTAGGTCTTTGTCAAATTAAAAAACTTGTGTTTCACTCGAACGCTTTAATAAACCAGTTTGCTTAATCTCTGCAAATATTTTTTTACCGGTGTAATTTTTATGTTTCATCTGAAGTATTATCGTGAATTTTGCGGGAGAGATGAAAGTGTCGCCCCTGTGACAGCCTTCGGTATTTGCCTATAGCCACAATATCGCGAATGCTTAGGCGTGCTATTCTGCGTAAATTCTACCAATGCCGTGTACCGTTTTGTGAACCTTTTCGGGTTTTCCGCGATAATAAAGAGATCCCATGCTGAAAACGTGGGCGTTTAACGATTTTTCCGCATACACGTACAATACAGCAGAACCTTTAACGGTAGCATCAACATTAGTGCTCCTACACTTATAAGATACAATCTTGCTTATGGCGGAAGCAGAGCAGCGAAGATTTTCAGCACTGCCTTTTAAGGTAATGGCACTGTAAGTGGAAGCATCCGCATAAATGTTTTTTGCAATCACATCGGCATCAACATCGGACGAACCGCCAGCCTTAATATCCAAATCAGTATTGGGCTGCTGAAATGAAACAAGCGAAGCTTTCACTGAGCCGCCTGCTGCGTTTAATGCACGAATTTTCGGCATCGCAATGGTAACAGCACAATTGTAGGCAATGGAAACACCGAAACCCGGCCGAGCTCTTATAACAAGCGCATCGTTTTTTGCTGCAACCTCAAAATAATCGAATAGGCCTGAATCGGTAGTTACCGAAACGCTGTAAGTATCCGATTGCACAATGCGGGCAGTTATCCCGCCGTCCAAATGCACCTTGGTAAAGTCTTTTACATCGAACGCTCTGGTTTCGGTTTTCCCTGTTTTTGTATGAATTCCGTTTTCGGTAAGGGTACAGCTGCCCGCAAAAAATACGAGACAAGCACTCAGTGCATACAATAATCTTTTCATGGTACAACCTCCGTGAATATCTTAATAGAGTTATTATACACGAATAGATAACATCAAGCAAGGAGATGAACGTTAGGACAAACACAAACACATTAAATGCTTTTTTGAGAAAAGAAAATATTGCAGCAATCAAGAAAGCAAACAAAAAAACATACAGCTTGCACAAGCAATAAAGTTCATTGTAGGTAAGAAAGCGCAATTGCTTATCGGCAAGATAAAAGATACAATAGGTAATTTTTTACACAAATGCAGGAATGACAGCAGGCTGAATATTCTGTATTATGTGTTCAAGTTTAATTTTCTCGTTGCGGATGTCTATTTCAGTTTGCATATTGAGAAAAAAATCGTCCGAAACGCTAAAATATTTTGCAAGCCTTATAGATGTATCCGCCGTTATTTTCCGTTTATTGTTTAAAATATCCTGAATACGGGAAACAGGAACGGCTATATCTTTTGCAAGACGGTATGCACTTATACCAAGCGGTTTTAAAAATTCTTCGGTTAGAATCTCACTTATTGACGGTGTGGGAATAAAATTTGCCATAAAGCCCTCCGTTAATGATAATCAACTATTTCAACATTATATGCTGAATTATCAATACCGTTCCATGTAAAACAAATACGCCATTGCTCATTTATGCGTACTGTATTGATCTTCTCGATTGCCTTTTAATTTTTCAAGTCTATTCGTAGGCGGATTTTTTAAATCAAGGATTGACTTTGCATTATTCAATAAAACAAATTTTCTTAAAGCAATCTGCTGAATATCAACAGGCAATTTTTTAGAAAATTTTTGTTTATAAACTTTTTCCGTTTCTTTATCTGCAAAGCTCCTAATCATGATTTTATTATACCCGATCGACAGGTATAATTCAAGATGGTTTATTCGTGCGGAGACCTGCTATAAAAAGTCAATAGGTTAAAGTTGAGAATGT
>JBQNBR010000123.1:0-2949 GCA_052169815.1 Treponema sp. | reverse complement strand
TCAATTCCGCTATTCCGCCCGAAGCGAAAAACACGATGTTTCAAATACAAAATCTCGCACCGGGTTTGGCAATGTTCGGCAGCGTATTTATGGCATTATTTGCAGGTATGTTGTTATCAAAAGATCGTACATCTTCTTTCTTAATGCGGTTGTTTACCTCGCCTATGACTGCGGCGGATTTTATTTTAGGGTATACGTTACCGATGCTCGTTATGACAATCGTACAAGCTGCAATAACCTTATTGGCGGCAGGAGCTTTTGGGCTTGATATACATATCAATATCCTTTTTGCGATTATTATGGCAGCTTTAACTTCATTGTTTTTTGTTGGTACAGGTTTATTGTTCGGCAGCCTTTTGAATGAGAAAGCAGTCGGCGGTGTGTGCGGGGCATTATTAACCAATATTGCCGGTTGGCTATCCGGAGTTTTTATTCCCATTGATTTGATAGGCGGCGCTTTCAAAACAATAACACATATGTTGCCGTTCTATCATAGTACTGAAGCAATAAGGATAAGTTTAGGCGGTAATTTCAGCCGGATGCTTCCTCATTTGATTGTCGTCATAGGATATACAATCGTTATTTTCACGCTCGCTATTATCACTTTTAATCGTAAAATGAACGGCGAAAAAGCATAAATCATCAAACCCCGACTCTCTGCGTCGGGGTTTGATGATAATTGTCAAAGACTTTTTAACCCATGATGCGGCTGAAAAACAGTACGAGTTTAGAATTTTGTTAGGACAGGCGAGGCTTTTGGTTGACAAGCTCAGAAAAAGCATGATATCTTACTGGTAATGTTTATTAGTCTGATATAGGTTTGTACAGGAGGTATTGCTGGTGAAAAAAATAAATATAATAGTACTGTTTTCTATTTTTATGTCTTTTTTACCTTTATACGCAGAGACTAGTTCTGATGAATTTGATTTTTATGATATGCAAGCGCAAAAGCTCAAAGCAGAAACTCAAAAGTTGCACGCTGAATATGAAAAACTAAAAGCAGAAGGTCAAAAGCAGCGGGCAGAATATGAAAAATTGAGGGCAGAAAGTCACAAACAGCACTTTGAAGCTGCCAAATTGGAAGCTGAAAGCCGGAAGCAGCGTGCTGAACGTGAGAAATTGAGGGCGGAAAATCAAGAGCGGCAGTTTGAAGCTGCTAAATTGGAAGCAGAAAGCCGGAAACAGCGTGCTGAACATGAAAAGCTGAAAGCAGAAGGTCAAAAGTTGCATGCTGAATACGAAAAACTGAAAGCTGAAAGCCAAAGACTGCGTGCCGAAGCGGCTAGACTGAAAGCCGAAAAGTAAAGGTAACGCTTTGAAACTGTTGCATGAAAACGCACCGGCAAACATAGACATGCAGCGAATGCCTGCAACAGGGGCTCGCCTGCAAAAAAATCAACATAAACGGTTGAGCGGGGCCTCCCCCACCCAACCGTTTTTCCAATGCCACAAGGGTTTTGAAAGAGACGACGCAAAGGTTTGTACCCTATTAAAATCAGGAAGCCATAAATCATCGGCCACTAATTCCTGATAAAACCCATCATCAATAGCGAAATCCGCGAGCAACTCACGCAAATGCACATCCTCTGCCTCAGTTAAAAACCGCTTCGGCAGTACCGCTTTGGGCGGCGCCTTGCAGCGCTGCGCAACCGGCGTATACTGAGTCATCAATGAAAGGAGCGCCTTGTTTTTTAGATTGTTTGAAAACCACGTTAAAAACGCCTCAGTGTCTCGGGCACGGCCGGGCAGCGCAAGGTGGCGCACAATCACTCCCGAACGAAGGAGGCCAAAAGGGTATTCGGAAAGAGTTGTATCGATGTGCAACGGCGAATGCGCTGCCATTGCCATAATGGAAGCTTGTGCATATGTAGGATAATCAGGAGCAGCAAACAACTGTTCCGCAAGCTTTGTATCCACTGTTTTTAGATCAGGGAGCCACCCATCTACCACCGCACATAAAGCTTCTATCGATTCGATCGTTTCGTAGGAAGAGGTGTTCCATAATACCGGTATCGCTAGGCCCCGCTGTTTTGCAGCCTGTAAGCCGTTTATAAGGGCCGGTACCGCATGGCTCCCCGTTACAATATTGATATTTTCTGCACCATTGTTTTGCAAACATAGGCAGAGCGCACCAAAGGCCTCCCGGCTTACTACAGCGCCCATGTTTTCATGCGATATTTGAAAATTTTGACAAAACGAACAAGCCAAATTACAACCGGTAATAAAAATAGTGCCCGATCCCCCCTTACCGGTAATGGGAGGTTCCTCGCCGAAATGTAAGCCTGCCCATGCGACGCGTAAATCGGCCGTTTCTCCGCAAAACCCTTTTTCACCCTTGTTCCGGTTCACTCCGCAGCGCTTGGGACACACACAACAATGTTCATACGCCGTGCAGCAAAAATCATCAAGCATAGCGCTCAACATCACCTTACAGCAGCTTATGCCGTGAAAGCATGAGGTTCATAATACTATGGAGAAGGCTCATGTCAAGCGTGTCTGCATGAGCGTTCACGATAGCATTCAATTCAGCCCAATCGTTATCTGAAAAATCCATCGTAGACTGAAAGCTGCCATCAAGCAATGCAAAAACAGCGTAAAACCATTCAACCGCTTCTTTGCTGCTATCAGCGGCATGGGTATCGAGCCAGTACTGCGTAATATCTTCCGCAAGTGCAACGAGCTGTTTATCATACGCTCTTATAGCGCGGCAGAAAAGCGCCGTCAGTTCCTCTTTATCTGAATGCAGCGGATTTTTTTGGACGAGCCGATCGGCATCCGAGTAAAATTTTTCAAGCGCAGTCATACGGCACTCCATTAAAATTATCTCCAGTCACACGCCCAATATAATTCATACTCCAATACGGATTGTCTGCAATCAAAAGAGCTTCCTCGCCAGCAAATTTTTCCCCGCCAAGATAGGTGTCATAATACATAAAATTATTTTCACGA
>JBQNBR010000122.1:0-3092 GCA_052169815.1 Treponema sp. | reverse complement strand
TTTTACCACAGTACCTACTTTTTAGGAATTTACAGAAAGACTTTCACAGAGTCACAAAAAGCTCTCTGTGCATTGGGTAAGTACATGCAGCCTGATTTCTTATATGCTGGAAATCAGGCTTTTTTATTCGTATTGAGTACTATACCCCGACGCTTTGCGTCGGCAGGGAAATCAATTTTTACCCTTTTCACAGATTTTAAAGTTGAAAATATGAGAAAAATGTTGGAAAACGTCCTGTTTTTTTATAAAAACATCATAAAATACATTCGATTGCGGTGTCATTTTTCAAAAATTGATTTCCGTGTTGCGTCGGGGGTGTTAATTGACTATTTACACATCCTCTATTATAATACTTTGCAATATGAAAAGAAAACTCATCACTTCCGCCTTACCCTATGTCAACAATATTCCGCATCTTGGTAATTTAATTCAAGTATTATCTGCCGATGTATTTGCCCGTTTTTGCCGATTGCATGGCTACGAAAGCCTCTACATTTGCGGCACCGATGAATATGGAACCGCAACGGAAACCAAAGCGCTAGAAGAACATAAAACACCGCGCGCTTTATGCGACTACTACCACGCCATTCACCGTGATATTTATCACTGGTTCAACATTAGCTTTGATTATTTTGGTCGCACTTCCACACCGCAGCAAACGGAAATTGTACAGGATATTTTTAAGCACCTTGAAGCAAACGGCTTTATAAAAGAGCATGCTATAGAACAGTTGTATTGTACGCACTGCCAAAGGTTTCTTGCCGATCGGTATATCCGCGGCACGTGCCCCCATTGCAGCTATGATGATGCACGTGGGGATCAGTGCGAACATTGCGGCACCTTACTCGATCCCACCGATTTGCACCAGCCGCATTGCGCTACCTGCGGGGCTACCCCTGAACTGCGCAGCACCAAGCATCTGTATATCGATTTACCGGCCATTCTTCCGCAATACGAACCGTGGATGAAAAACGCCAGCGAAAAAGGGCAGTGGAGCAACAACGCCATGCAGATGACCAAGGGATGGATCCGCGACGGCTTACAGGAGCGCGCCATTACCCGCGATTTAAAATGGGGCATTCCGGTTCCTAAACAGGGCTTTGAAGACAAAGTTTTTTACGTGTGGTTTGATGCACCTATCGGCTATATTTCCATTACAAAATGCTTAACAGACCGTACCGGCGGCGATTGGAAACGGTGGTGGCTCGATCAAGATGATGTTGAATTGTTTCAATTCATCGGTAAGGACAATATCCCCTTTCATACCGTTATTTTCCCCTCATCGCTCATCGGTTCAGGACAGCCGTGGGTAACGCTGCATCATATTTCAAGCTCCGAATACCTTAACTACGAATCGGGAAAGTTCTCCAAATCGAAAGGCATCGGTGTATTCGGGTCGGATGCAAAAGAGTCTGGGATCCCTGCGGACATGTGGCGGTTTTATATTTTTTACAACCGGCCCGAAAAAAATGACACGCAGTTCACGTGGAAAGATTTTCAAGAGCGCGTTAATAGCGAACTCATTGGGAATTTATGCAATTTAGTCAACCGTACGCTTACCTTTATTACGCGTTATTATGGCGGTGCCATTCCTCAAAAGGACGGTGCGTGCTCTGCCCGTTCCGATATACAGGCAATGATCCTGCAGCTGCGGGAGCAAGAAAACGCCTGTGTGCAAAAAATGACGTCTTATTTTGAGAATGCCGATTTACGGGACGCCTTCCATGAGCTTTTCAATCTTTCTTCCGTTGCGAATAAAGCGTTCCAAGACGGCGAGCCGTGGAAAAACCGAGCAGCGGACCCTGAAAAAGCGGAAGCGCTTTTATGCGAATTATGCTACATGATTAAAGATTTGCTTATTCTGATGCACCCGTATATGCCTTCCTACGCCGATTCAGTGGCGCATTTTCTAGGCATACAGATATGGTCGGGGAACGTTTTTGATGAGACTCATCTTGAAGAAAAGCCTGCTACTCCATATCTTTCGTGGCATAATGTGTTAGAACGCACCGGTTTAGCGCGGGTAGAAAAACCGACTATCATTTTTAAGACTTTGGAAAATGAAGCTATACAAGCCTTCCGTGAACGCTATGCAGGCAGCCAAAAAGACAGAAAAGCGGAAACTGCGCAAGCAAAAAAGGCAAAACCCCCAAAGCCTGAAAAGCCGGCGCTTTCCTCCGAAGAAGTCTTCAACCGGTTCATCGCTTTAAAGACCGCTAAGATTGTTTCGGTTACCAAACACCCAGAAGCGGATAAGCTTTTTGTAGAAACCATCGACGATGGAACGGGGACTGAACGGGTTATCTTATCAGGGTTGGTGCCGTATTTTAATGCAGAAGACCTTGTGGGATCTTCCATTATTATTGCAGATAATTTAAAACCGCGTAAAATGCGCGGCATTGAATCACGCGGTATGCTGTTAGCCGCTGACTACACTGACGAAAACGGCAATGCAAAAATTGAGCTGGTAAGCGCTCCGGAGGAATCCCCCGGCGTACTACTGACACTTGAAGGCGCTGCACAGGATCAGCAGGTGCAAAAACCTGCACGCATTGACGCTGAATTGTTTTTTTCTGTACCACTTACCGTGGAAAACTACTATGTGTGTGCAGCAGGAAAGAAGCTCTTAGTAAACGGCAAGCCCCTTATGATGAAGCAGGTAAAAAACGGTACCGTGTCGTAATGGTTAGAACATGAAAATTACGATAGTAGAAAAATATGTAGGGGCTATGTAAAATCATCCAACACCTGCCAATGTAGGTTAAACGGTAGTTGAACGGACTAAAAATTATATATTTTTTATCTTGACTTTATCAAAGTGCACACTTATACTGTGTTGATAAGGAGCATTTATGAAAAATATAACACTATCAATTGATGAAACTGTTTTACAGGCAGGTCGAGAATATGCAAGGAGGCATAATATCTCCTTTAATTTTCTTGTAAGAAAACTTATTGAGCAAACAGTTGTTGCCAACAAAGATTACTGGCTTCATGATACTTTTTCACTTATGGATACATTAAATGCAACATCAGTCAATGAGAAATGGACAAGGGAAGAATTATATCGTGTCTAAAATATTTATTGATAC
>JBQNBR010000121.1:0-3112 GCA_052169815.1 Treponema sp. | reverse complement strand
TTTTCTATTGTACCCCCCCCCCCCCCTACTTGAGTCTAGTACTAAAAGCGCTTTTTTTTCGCCAACAGCTTAAAAAAGAAGTAATCCCTGCCATCCGCAATATATCTCCGCCATTTTTAATATCATGGCTACGATAAGGGAATACTATGAGAAAATTCGATTATTCGGGACTGATGGAGCTATCCCTGCCGGTACGGATGTACACTACCATCGCTCAAATTCACGAGTATAAGGGCAAACAGGCTCTATATGAGAAAAATTATTCCGATATCCTAGAGCGGATGGTGGACGTTGCAAAGATTCAAAGTACAAAAGCTTCTAATGCAATCGAAGGCATTTACACCAACGATACCCGCTTGCAGGATTTAATGAAGAAAAAAACGGAGCCCAAAAACAGGAACGAAGAAGAAATCGCAGGTTACCGGCACGTGCTAGACCTGATTCACGGAAACTATGCGTATATCGCATTTTCCAAACCCGATATTTTGACGCTGCACAATCAATTATATTCTTATGTCAAAAAAAGATATTATGATTTTATGCCCCACCATATCCCAACGGACGGTAGAGCGGGCATTAAAGGAATTGCAAGATACCAAAAAAATCCGCAGCATAGAAAAAGGGCGGGCAACACGGTATATCAAAATGTAAACAAAAATACCGATACGGGCTATTCCCGGTTAAAATGGCGCATGCGCCAAGAGACCGGCTTGCAGCCGTTCTCTTGTCTAGCAAGTTTTGCGCTTGCGCAAAACTTGGCAGGCTAGTCGGCGACGTTAGCCGACGACTAGACAGGTAGGTGCCCGCCTTTTAGTTCCGCCTTTTGCAAATAGTGCGTCACCGGAAACGGCTCAGTGCCGCTTCCGGTGTCTAGCGAGTTTCAGTTTGATCCTCTGGCAGAAACTCGCCTTAAATTTCAAATCCTAGATTCGAGTGCAAGTTTTGCGCAAAGCGCAAAACTTGACAGGCTAGCGGTTGGCATTAGCAAACGCTAGACAGGTTGAGGATTAATTTTTGTGCAGCGACGCAGTAGATGCCCGTATATTTTCAAAAGGACTTGCATGCAGCCATAAATACCAGTATCTTTATAGTAGATTTAACAAGACGTATTAACATACTGTAGGAGGCCGTATATGCAAAAAACAGGTATCGTCATCAAGGCGCGTAAAGCGATCCGCAAGGGCTGTCAAATACTCACCGTTAAACTCGATAATACAGAAGAAAGCGAACTGTGCTCGATCAAAGCAACCGATCCGCGCACTGCATGCGGATGCGGGTGCACCGGCGGATGCGCAGGCTGCGGCGCTTCGTCAGAAGAAACCGGCCTGTTTGTCGTTACCGGCAATATTGTCTCCGTGCTCAATACCACCGGCACCCCTATTCCGCTTGGAAAAAAAATAACGGTAGAAATCCCTGCGGCAAAAGCGCTCGCTCAAGCAGCCGTCGCCATTGGACTACCGATTCTCTTATCGGCACTCTGTTATACGCTCCTTTTTATGAAAACGCAGAGCGAAAACAGCGCACTGACCGGCTTGTTAATCGGCTTAGGCGCCGGTGTCATACTCGCATTTTGCATAAACCGCATCGCGAAGGAGCGGGCATTACCGCAAGTCGTAGACTTTTGTGCCCCTTAGGTGTATACTGGGTACTTCGAAAAACTAAAGTTTTTCGAAGTACCCGACGAGTAATTCCATAAGTCTTTATAAAATGGATACTTATAGAATTACATCGCAAAGAAAATCAAAGAAAACCTCTAATTTTAGAGGTGCCCTACTGTTTACAAAACGAGGTTTTTTATGGCTATGAATTGCGGTATTGTCGGTTTGCCGAATGTCGGTAAATCCACTCTTTTTTCAGCGCTCACGCGCGCACCTGCCGAAGCGGCAAATTATCCTTTTTGCACAATCAACCCGAATATCGGTATCGTAGACATACCGGATGCACGGCTTACCGCATTGAGCGCCGCGTTTGAACCCAAAAAAGTCATCCCTGCAACGGTTGAATTTGTTGACATTGCCGGCTTGGTAAAGGGAGCTTCGAAAGGAGAAGGGCTCGGCAATCAATTCCTATCCCATATCAGAGAAGTTTCGGTGATTGCGCATGTGGTGCGCTGCTTCGATAATCCCGATATCATACACGTAAACAACAAAGTCGATCCTGCAGCCGATATCGAAACCATTCATATCGAATTAGCCCTCGCCGATCTTGCTTCGCTTGAAAAACGGGCAGAGCGGGCAGAAAAGGCAACGCGCATGGGCAAGGATATGCAAAAAGAGGCTGCCCTCGCCTTTAGCGCCATCAATAAAATCAAACCGCTTTTGGAACAGGGCAAAGGCGCCCGCATGGCAGAACTCACTGATGAAGAGCGGGCCGTTATGAGCGATACCCACCTCATTACCATGAAGCCTGAGCTCTATGTATGCAATACCGACGAAGCAGGCATACAGCAGGGAAACGCCTATATCGAAGCGGTAAAAAAGGTTGCAGATCAAGAAGGAGCCGAAACGGTTGTCATCTGCGGCAAGTTCGAAGCAGACCTTGCGGAGCTTGAAACAGCTGAAGAGCGCGCTGCGTTTTTAGAAGAACTCGGCTTAAAGGAATCAGGCTTAACCGCCTTGGCACATGCAGCCTACCGTTTAATCGGCTTGCGCACCTTTTTTACCGCAGGAAAAGACGAATGCCGCGCGTGGACCATCCATGCAGGAGACACTGCCCCCAAGGCGGCAGGCGTTATCCACACCGATTTTGAACGCGGCTTTATTAAAGCGGAAGTATACAGCTTTGACGACTTTGTTACCTACGGTTCAGAGCAAAAAATCAAAGAAGCCGGCAAGTACCGGCTTGAAGGCAAAGAGTACGTGGTGCAAGACGGCGACGTTATGTTCTTCAAATTCAACGTATAAAAAGCTGCTGCAAACAGCCAGCGGTTAGTACCGCACTTCAAAACCGCAGAATCCTTCGGACTTCGCACAGCTGATAGTGCAATCGGATACGTACGCGCGCGGGTGCTGCGTGGTTACCGCCTCCCAAAAGGCGGCAAGCGCTTCGCCCGTATCTGCTTCGGCGTGTATTTCCACTGAAGAATCGGGGCAGTTTTTCACCCAGCCCCGTA
>JBQNBR010000120.1:0-3321 GCA_052169815.1 Treponema sp. | reverse complement strand
TTATATCCGCTCAAGCGGATTGCGAAACAGTTTTTGAAGATGAGCTTTGCTCACTGGTTTCCGTAAGCTTAGATGCGATGTTTACTATTAAGTCATTACTGTATGAAGACTTACATGGTAAAGTCGCGGGGATGGCGAAAAAGTAACCAACTTTTGAAACATCCCCAGGCTACCTTCTTAATACCTATACGCAAAAATTGATTCGTGCGGGTTTAATACCCCGACGCTTGCGTCGGGGTTGTTGATTTTTGGATGTTTATGTATTATATTGTAGTAAGAGGTATTAAAAATGACTACAATATCAGCAAAAATCACACAGAGCGATAAAATAAGTTTTGAACGAATATGTGATTCTATGGGAATCAATATTTCTTCGGCTATAAATTCTTTTGTAAAGGCAACGATTCGGGAAAATGGCCTGCCCTTTGCGCTGAAAGCTTCCGAGGATCCATACATTTATTCGGAAGAAAATATGAAATATCTGCGTAAAAGTATAAATCAGATTGAAACCGGAAGAGGTCAAATTCATGAACTGAAGGAAACTGATTGATGGTAAAAGTTTGGTCTGATATTGCATGGAAAGATTATTGTCGACTTTTTGATAAACATCAGCAAAAATTAATAAAAAGTACACATGAGTTAATTAAAGATATTGAACGAAATGGCATTCATAAGGGAAAAGGGCAACCTGAACCATTAAAGCATGAATTATCAGGGTATTGGAGTAGAAGAATAGATCTAGTAAATCGACTTATCTATAAAGTTGAAGATAATAAATTATATATTGTTCAGTGCGGTACACATTATCATCAATAAAAAAAATCGTAAAGAATCGATAATGATGGCATCAAGTAAAACATATTTTATTTTATTTTTGATCCCTTATCGGAATGATAACGCTACAAAATATTTCTTTCCAATCGAATATCATACTATAAATAGTATATTAATTTTTTAGTCTTTTTACAATAAACCGCTGCCGCTTCATCCTCGCTGCGTGCAATTTTGAACAAAATTCACGCAGTTTCACTCTTTTAACATATCAATATTACAATCCACCAGTTTTCCAGTTAAATATTTATGCAAAATACTTCCTGCAAAAACTTCATATTCCATACCTTCTTCAAAAGCTTTTGCTTTTAGATTATTCATATCTTGCTTGGCAAGCATTATATCTATCTTTTCTCTTTTTATAAGCATATTTTCAGCAGCTTTTTTTAAATCATTACTAAGAGCATAGAAATTTTTTACCGATTTCCATTCATCATTTTCTATAGATTCATACAATTCTTTTTCACTATTCATTTTTTTTCTCCCTTCGAATCAAGATATTGTGCTGTATATTTTCTACTCGGAAAAATGGTTTTCAAAAAACAAATATCATTGTCAAGTACACCTGGAACTACATATACGTATCTATCAACTTCAACAAGAATTAAAATTTGATTTGGATATTTTTCTTTATTCGGATGCTCTAAAATATCCAACACACCATCTTGTTGAATTGCTATAATAACTCGCTCAAACGATATATTTCTATCTCTTTTAAGCATCATATTCTTTTCATTGTTCCAATCGAATATCATACTATAAATAGTATATCAATTTTTTAGTTTTTTTACAATAAATCGCTGCGACTTCATCCACGCTGCGTGCAATTTTGAACAAAATTCACGCAGTTTCACCCTCTTAATGCGGCGGCCCTGTCGCTTCTAATGTGAGGTTGAATGAGGCAAGCGGGGGATACCATCTCTCTTCCTTGAACAGCCTATCGCTTTTCACCATTTGATTTTATCAACAAAAAATGTTAGAATACATAATCGGTGTCCGGGTCCGGCGTCTTGAAACGCTATAGATGCGGCACGGCACTTATAGGAGGTTGTATGAGTGATATAGTCTATATTGAAGGACGTGAAATCTTAGATTCGCGGGGGAACCCGACAGTTGAAGTTGATGTTGCCTTAAGTGACGGCAGCTTTGGCCGCGCTTGTGTGCCTTCAGGCGCTTCTACCGGAGAGTTTGAAGCTTTAGAGATGCGGGACGGTGATGCACAGCGCTATGGCGGAAAGGGCGTACTCAAAGCGGTGGACAATGTCAATACCATCATCGCAGAGGAGCTTGAAGGGATGGATGCCCTCGAGCAAGCAGAAATTGACCAAACCATGCTCAATTTAGACGGAACAGCCAATAAATCCAAACTGGGCGCAAACGCGATGCTCGGTGTTTCAATGGCTGTTGCCCGTGCCGCCGCTGATTACATCGGCTTACCGCTTTACCGCTACTTAGGCGGAGCGCATACGCTGCAAATGCCGGTGCCTATGGCCAATATTATCAATGGGGGCAAGCACTCAGACAATAAAATAGACTTTCAAGAATACATGATCATGCCCATTGGGGCCGATTCTATGCACGAAGCGGTGCGGATGACAGCGGAAGTGTTCCATGCGCTCAAAAGCTTGCTAAAAGCGGACGGCAAGGCAACTTCTGTGGGCGATGAAGGCGGTTTTGCACCTGATATCGATAACGAAGCAGCGTTGGAATACATCATGAAAGCTATTGCCAAAGCTGGATATAAACCGCGCACCGACATTGCGATTGCTCTAGACTGTGCCTCCTCTGAGTTATTTGATGAAGGCGGACGGAAAGGCTATAAATTCTGGAAATCCAACCCTGATAAGCTCTTTAGTGCCGATGAGATGATCCAAATATATAAAAAATGGGTTGAAACCTATCCGATTGTTTCTATCGAAGATCCGCTCGATCAAAATGACTGGAGCGGGTATGCCCGTTTAACCAAAGAACTCGGCAATAAGATTCAGATTGTCGGCGATGATTTTTTTGTAACAAATACGGAACGGCTCAAGCGCGGTATTGAGGAAGGCGCCTGCAATTCTATTTTGATCAAGCTCAATCAAATTGGTACGGTAACTGAAACCATCGATGCAGTGCGCATGGCGCAGTGCGCAGGCTATACGGCGGTGATTTCTCACCGTTCAGGCGAAACGGAAGATGCTTTTATCGCAGATCTTGCCGTTGCGCTTGAAGCAGGCCAAATCAAAACAGGGTCAATGAGCCGAAGTGACCGCATTGCTAAATACAACCAGCTTATTCGCATCGAAGAAGAGCTTGGCTGTCAAGCACGGTACGCAGGAGCGCTCACATTCGCAAAGTATTTAGGGAATCTCTAAAAACCTTGTTGGATTTTTCGAGGTGCCCCTTACGCTAATGGGGTGTTAACGCTATAGTGCCCTGCGGCATAAGATGGAAACAAGGCGTCTTTAAGTCTGTTTCCATCTGTACATTTATAGCGTTGTATAGTAT
>JBQNBR010000119.1:0-3500 GCA_052169815.1 Treponema sp. | reverse complement strand
GTTCAGCTGCTCCGACCGTAGCTGACAACTTGCCTGCCTCTGGTTGTAAAGTTTACATTGGTAAGAAACTGATAAAAGCAAAGATTGTGGTTAAACTGATAGAAACCGCTCAGACTGAGGTATTTACAGCCCCAGATGCTCTTAAGACGGCGAATCTAAAAGTAAAAATCCCCACTGATAATGTAATAACGGGGAATACCGTTAAGGATAAGGAATTTGAGACTGAGGGGCCGTATCTTACAATGGAGCTGTTTAAAGAAGCTGCTAAAAAGGTCATTACGGCTATTGGTGGAGGTAATGAGGATACCGGTAAAGGTAAGATAGGTGCCGCGAATGATAAGCATGGCTTTTTTAAGACACCTAAGCCATCGAAGGATGCCTCTACGGAATACATTAGCGATTTGGCAAATGGAACCGGTTATACGGTAGATGATGCCGTAGATGGTGTACTGACCGTCTATATTGGCTTATTCCATACTAATTAAAAAATATACCCAAGCGGGAGTGCTGTATGGCATTTGTTTGCAAAAGCAGGTACTGTACGGTGCCCCGTGCGTAATGGTAAGCTTCCAGGGCAGCTTACGACGGTTATGCCGATTATCAACATACGATTATTGAACGGATCAGTGCTGTTCTTGGTTAAAACCAATTGCTCGTTTTACCGTATTGGTGTATACTGTTCGCTGTCTTGGCTAATCCTTTACGGCAGCATACGTGGTGCGTATGGATTAACCGCCGGATTGTTTATCATTTTGTCAAAGGAAATACATGCTCCACAATAAAACAATTGTCATTGGTGTAACAGGTGGCATCGCCGCATATAAAACATGCGATGTGATTAGTAAACTGCGTAAGCGCGGGGCTTCTGTGCAGGTGATTATGACGGAAGCTGCTGGTAAATTTGTAACGCCGCTTACGTTTCAAACACTCAGCAATCATTTTGTGGTATCGGATATGTTTGCTGAACCAAAAACGTGGGAAGTTGAACACATCGCGCTCGCAAAAAAGGCTGATTTGATGGTGATTGTACCTGCTACTGCCGACATCATCGGGAAAGTAGCGGCGGGGATTGCAGACGATATGCTGACAACCACGGTGATGGCGTCCCGTGCGCCGGTACTGTTTGCACCTGCCATGAACACCGGCATGTACCGTAATCCCATTGTGCAGGGTAATATACAAAAACTGAAAGCGCTTCGGTACCTTTTTATCGAACCAGTGTGCGGCATGCTTGCCTGTGGCGATGAAGGAGAGGGTAAGCTCGCGGAGGTCGATACCATCGTAGAGACGATAGACGCCCTGTTATCAGGCCAGCCTGTATCAGCAGGTACCGCAAAGCTTGCCACAGTCGAACTTGCGAGCGGAGTGCCCAGTGTTGTGCCGCAGGACTTAACAGGCAAGCGCCTCCTCGTAACGGCGGGCCCAACACGGGAGCTGATTGACCCTATCCGCTACATTACAAACCGCTCTTCAGGAAAAATGGGATATGCTATTGCAGCTCAGGCAGCCAAGAGGGGGGCGATAGTTACGCTCATTTCGGGGCCAGCGAGCCTGGACGTACCGATAGGCGTCCATAAAATGGTACACGTTGAAACGGCGGAACAAATGTATCGTGCGGTTATAGCTGCATTTCCCGATCATGATGCGGTTATTCAAAGCGCCGCCGTTGCCGACTACAAGCCTAAGCACTGTTCGGCTGTCAAGATAAAAAAAACGGACGATGATTTGTTCCTTGAACTAGAGCGGAATAAAGATATTGCCTACGAAATCGGTAAGATAAAAGGTAATAAGATCTTGGTTGGCTTTGCTGCCGAAACTAACGATGTACTTGCCCATGCGGTGGAGAAAATCAAGAAGAAAAATTTTGACTTTATCGTCGCTAATGATGTTACACAAGCGGGAGCGGGCTGCGGCACTGATACCAATATCATCACGATTATTGATGCGCAGGGAAATGAGCAGAAATATCCGCAGCTGTCTAAAACTGAGGTGGCGGACATTATTTTGGATGCTATTGCAGCGCGTTTTACCTTGCCGCCGACGGTATAGGGGGCACTCCAAAAGTCCCTGCTGTATTTTGCGGCGCATAGAAGGCGGCTGTTCTGCGCAGGAGTAAGCAACGGCTGTTTGAGGCAAGGTTTGTTCATGCCAGAGTGCCTTAACTGCTTGTTTTTTTTGCCGATAGTGTAAGCATGAATATTATTACCTACCGGGCATTTGATACTGAGAGCATACCGGTTGAACCTTCCTTTTCAGTCCCGGTGTCCAAAGCCTCAATACAAAAAGTTTCTCAATCTGCCATGAGAGCGCAAGCAACTCGATATATGCAAGACCATATCTTTTTGGATGGGTACCGCAAAAAAGTTAAAAAACCGCATCCTTTTACCAAAATGGCTATGTTATCGCAGTACGTTCCTCTTATGCCACTTGCGATATGCTGTCTTATCGCCTGGTCCATTGCGAGTTTGCCGCTCATACGGTATAAGTTCGCGTATTATTCAATTAATATTGCTCGTTTTTATCATGAGCCTTCTTTTGAACGGGCGCTGCATGATTACGTATTCCCCACTGCGCACGAGCTAAGCGAGCAAACTGCAAAACCGCAGGCACCGAGTGTGAACTATGTATCGGTAGTGTCATTTCACGAACATACCGTTAAAAAAGGAGAGACAATCAGTGGCATCGCTAATCGTGCGGGTTTGCGGAATATTGGTACGCTGCTTTCGGTAAACGGCATTGACAACGCTCGTCGCGTTAGCATTGGACAAGTGCTTAAGGTACCTTCGATCGATGGCTTACTCCACACGGTGAAAAAAGGAGAGACGCTTGCAGATATTTCAGCGGTCTATAAGGTGAATGTCACCGCCTTGCTTGATGCCAATGATCTTACTGCGGTCAATCTTACCGTAGGGCAAAAATTATTTATACCGGGAGCAGCTCTTTCTGCATTCGATTTGCGTAAAGCCTTAGGTGAGTTATTCATGTATCCTATTCATGGCCGGCTCACCTCTCCTTTTGGGTATCGGGCGGATCCCTTTACTGGCGCGCGGAGCTTCCATTCCGGTATTGATTTAGCCGCTCCTACCGGGACGCCGGTGAAGGTTGCCTTGGACGGGAAGGTGGTGGAAACCGGGCTGAACCGTATTTTCGGCAATTATGTCATTGTCAGTCACGACAGAGGCTATCAATCGCTGTATGGCCACCTGCATACCATACGTGCCAAACGGGGAACGTATATTACCCAGGGGACGGTCATCGGTACGGTTGGCAGTACGGGGTATTCCACCGGCTCTCATTTACATTTGTCAATTTACAAACATGGGAAGATGATCGATCCGCTTTCCGTGTTAAAGTAAGTGCGTTTAGTAATGTGCAATTAATAATTACTATTTTTTAGGGCGTTCCCGCCGGCAAGCGGCGGTCTGGCTTTGCGGGGCTTCGGCTTTTCGCCTCCGGTATTTTTGCACAGAAATTCCTGTGCAAAAATGTACTGCGGAATA
>JBQNBR010000118.1:0-3577 GCA_052169815.1 Treponema sp. | reverse complement strand
CGTGCGCGAAAAGCGCACACGTCAATACGCGACGTGTGCCGAAAGGCAAACTCGACGGTATAACTCGGTAGACCTATTTTGTCTGCCGAGTTATACCATCATTTTGACGAAGACAGATGCAGGATTCAGAGTAAGAACATACAGCAGAATCTGAATATGCTTCATAAAGCAGCGCTTAATATCGTGCGCATACACAAGCGGGAAACTCAATCAAAGCTGCCTTTGAACGGCATTATGTTCCGTGCTCTTATGAATCCTTACGACTTATTACCGCTTTTAGACAAAAATTGATTTCCCTGACGTGAGGGGATAATCGTATTGTGTTTGTTACATAAAACGCTATAATAAAATGAATCAAGAGGTGAGTGCTCACTATATGATGATACTGGTAATCGCCGGAGCCTTCCGGAGGGGTTACAAAGGAAATTCATAAATTAAAGGAGTAAAAGCATGACTATTCACTTTATTTATACGGGATACGATGATATAGCACATGCTCCACTAACGGTAATAGCGGGCACTTCTGTCCATACGATAGCAAGTAATGAGGTATGCATTGAAGGAGCTGATAATACCGATTGTGTCATATTAAAAGAAGCATGGATCAAAACAAAGCCCTACCGGCTGCCGTCCGGTAAAAAACAGATAACTATCATGTGGAATAAATCAGGTTCGCTGCTTTTAGCGCTGGTTCAAATGCTGGTGTTTCGGTGTTCTTCATTTTATTTTAAGGTTTTTATCGATGATGAAAAAAGGGTCGCGCAATGGCATAAGCGAAACAACAGCTTCGTGCGTACTACCGGAGGCAGATTCTTTTACCTTTTACCGGTTCGCTTGTGTCTTGAATGTGGTATCGTTGCCGTATGTGGCTGGTGCGGTTCTTTTTTAGGACGAATGATTGTAGCCTTTTTCCGTTAGTTCTCACATAAACCATTTTTTAGCACCGGATAAGATTACGAGGCTTGATATTTTTAAGCAATTTATCTATAGATGGAAAAACTCGTTACAATTTCCCAATATATCGATAATACGATGACGAATGTCAGCGGTGATACAGAAGGTATTCAGGAAATTATCAGTGCAGTAACCGATAGCAGGATAAAAAACAAAAACCTTGTTTTAACCATTATAAAGTATCTAGAACGCTTATCGCTGTAAGCTGACTGCAGGCAAGCTTGCATGATTTACTTTTTTGCAGTATCATTTTGCTATGAGTATTCACCTGTATTCACTGGGGGCTGCGGAAGAAGTAACCGGTTCAAAACATATTTTAGAAGTAGACGGCTGTTCATATTTATTTGATTGCGGTGCTTTTCAAGGCAAGCGCGCTGAGGCTGATAAGAAAAACCGTGACTTTAACGTGCCTGCCGATACATTAACGGCGGCAGTTTTAACGCATGGCCACTATGATCACTGCGGGCTGTTGCCGCTTTTAGGCATGCACGGATTTACCGGCAATATTTATGCCACACCGGCAACACGGGATATTGCGAATCTCGTTATGATGGATTCTGCCCGTATTCAAGCGCGTGATGCTGAATATTTAAAAAAACAAGCGGCTAAAAAAAAGGAGCCGTTTAATTGGAAACCCTTGTTTACCGAGCAAGATGTGCTTACCACGGTGAATCAATTCGTTACGGTGTCCTATCACCGGCCTGTATGGATAGGGCCGAACGTCCAGCTTGAATTTTTTGACGCGGGGCATATCCTCGGCTCGTCGATGGCAGTTGTTACTGCAAAGGATTCAACAGGCCATACGGTGAACATTGCGTTTACCGGCGATTTAGGACGGAAAAACAAACCTATCATACGGGATCCTGAATATATCCCCCCTGTTGATTACGTAGTTCTTGAAAGTACCTATGGAAACCGCCAGCATGAAGATATCAATAATGCAATGCACATGCTCGAAAAAGCGGTAAACGAAGCGGTGAAATCCAAAGGGAAAATCATTATACCTGCCTTTGCGGTTGAGCGCACACAGGAATTAATTTACTACTTCCATCTTTTGGTTGAGCAGAAAAAAATACCTGAGCTGCCTATCTATGTTGATTCACCTATGGCGGTGAATGCAACCACCATCTTTCAAGTGCATCCCGAGTGCTTTGATGAGGAGGTACAGCAGGCATTCATCAAGCATCACAAAAATCCGTTTGGGTTTAACTCGTTAAAATTTATTACCAGTGTTGATGAATCGAAAATGCTGAATAAGCAGAAAGAACCGATGGTGATTATCAGCGCTGACGGTATGTGCGAATTTGGGCGTATCACCCATCATCTGGCAAATAACATCGAAGATCCTTCAACCAAAATTATCCTGGTTGGGTATATGGCTGATAATACGCTGGGGCGGCGCCTGCAAAATCGAGAGCCCGAAGTGAAAATATTCGGCGAATGGCATGCAGTGCGTGCAGAAATTTTACAAATCAATGCGTTCAGTGCTCATGCCGATTATATTGAAACGGCTGATTGGCTGCAGGAGTGCGATACTCATGCACTTAAAAATATCTTTTTGGTGCATGGTGAACCTGATGCACAAGCCTTTTTAAAAACATATCTTGAGCAGCATCACTATGCATCGCATATTGTTAAGTATGGCGAAGTATTTGACTTATAAACAATGCGCATTATAACCGGATTTCACGCTATCGAAGAAATACTCCGTGCAGTGCAGGAAGGAGCCTCCGCTGAATGCTATGACCGAAAGCGCCTCAAGATACTCTATGCCAAAGAGGGGCCGCGGGTAAAAAAAATCCTTGCACAGGCACGAAGCCTTGCCATTACAACTGAATGTGCACCGCGCGAACGCCTCCAACAGCTCGTGGGTTCTTTACCGGATTATCTACAGGATCATCGAGGGGTTGTACTTGTCGATGAAAGCGATTCGCAAAAAGCCGACTATACTCACGCTGATGCAGTGCTTGCCGAATTGTACACGCGCGAAAAGGCCGTGGCGGTAGTCCTCGATTCCATCACTGATCCGCATAATATCGGAGCTATTATTCGAAGTGCTGATCAATTTGCCGTTGACGCGGTTGTTATTCCGGAGCGGCATTCTGCGGGTGGCTTTCAAACCATAAGCAAAAGCAGTTCCGGGGCAGTTGCGTGGGTGCCGCTGGTGTATACCGCCAATTTGGTGAGGACTGTTGAACAGCTAAAAGCACATGGCTTTTGGGTTTTCGGCGCAGATGCCGGTGGGACTTCTCTTCCTGAAATTACGTTTCCTGAAAAGGTTGTACTGATTATGGGCAGCGAAGGCGCCGGTATTGGGAGGCTCCTCCGCAAGGCATGCGATTTTTTGGTTTCCATTCCGACCAGCGGCAAGTTGGATAGCCTCAATGTCTCCGTCGCTGCCGGTATCCTGATGTACGAAATAAATAAAAAATGCTAATGGGTAATGCCATCAATATTTAATAGAGGTATTGGACGCGCGCCATGTCAGTGACGTTGTTATATTTTTTTGCAGACATATATAGTCCTCATTTTTAAGTTATTTGTGAGAAAAAGTACTAGACAGGAAGGGGGGGGGGGGGGTATAATGAAGGCAGTAATAGATAAGGAGGTTATCCATGCAAAG
>JBQNBR010000117.1:0-3929 GCA_052169815.1 Treponema sp. | reverse complement strand
TCAGCTATGCTGATGTTCAGCTATGCTGATGAGGTACCTTCTAAAAATCCAACAAGGTTTTTGCAGGTACCCTATTATCGTTACGACCCCGTTATCTCATACCATACTAACATATATTTTTATGCATAATGCACATACACATAGAATTGCAAACAGCATTTGAAGGAAATTACCAGCAGTATAGTGGGCATCTAAAACTCGGTTAGATTTTTAACGTTACCCTATGATTTAATCTATTTTGTAAACATAGCATATTTCTGTACTCACCTTTTTACCATTGCAAAAGAATACTATTCAAAACAACGGTACGGTTTTCAAACTAACAGCATATATGAAATCTAAGGGGAATACATTAAAAGCATTAATTTAGAAAAGATAAGGATACTATAATCTGTTCTTCTCGTCTTTGTCAAGACAATAACGCAACATTTCCAAAGCAGCGGCACAGGTCTGTTCACGCACATCAGCCCGCGAGCCTTTAAACATATAGCGCTCACTTATCGAAGTATAGGCTGCTTGGATGCAGCTTACACAGGCGATGCACACGGTACCAACAGGAAGCGAAGCAGTTCCGCCAGAAGGCCCTGCGATACCGGTAACCGCAAGGCCGTATTTCCGCTTATAATCCGCTGGCATTGCATCTACAGCGCCCTTTGCCATAGCCCGTGCAACTTCTGTACTGACAACACCGTGCGAGTTTATAGTATCAGGCAGCACCTGTAAAAGCCTGACTTTGGCATCCGCCGTATAGACTACAAAACCGCCCCACAACACCTCAGAAGCACCTGGCACTGCTGTGATTCGTTCAGTAATTAATCCTCCCGTCAAGGATTCTGCTACAGCGAGCACCGCATGCTTGCTTTTTAATGTATCGATAACCTCCGTCACCCTTGCCATCTACTCTGTATCCCGCAACTTTTCTTTTAACTGCTCTGATTGCATAGAAAACAAACTATTTTCAACAAAAGACGCATCTTTAATCATATTCACTGCACCTTCAAATGCAACCCCATCAGCAATTTTTATACGTGCAGCGGTAATATCTCCGTACACAACACTTCCGGTTTTCATTTCTATCCTATCAGTCGCCGTTAAGGCGCCATATACAGTACCTTCTATAATAATAGATTCCGCTTTAATATATTCTGTTTTACAAACAGAAGTTTTTTCTATTAATAAAAAACCAGTTGAATCTATCGCTCCTAAAAAAGAACCTTGAATGTGCAATACATCAGTAAACTGTAGCACACCGTCAAAAGTGGTTTCTTTTCCTAAAATCGTGATATTTTTTTCTTTATCATTTTTTTTCATCGTACTTTCCTTCTCTCAATGAAATGCCGCCCTGCGCCAATGCACACACAAAGCGCTGCAGCGGCAGTAACCAAGAGCGCAAATCCATCGCCCCACCTTGTATAAAACGTATGGGGAGTTTCAGCATACACCGGAACCGTCGCGCAAAGATACCCTTGCACAAAGGGGGCTAACAGAGCGGTTACACGCCCATGCGGACTAATTGCTACCGTTTGACCCGACGCGGTAGCTCTGACCATCGGCAAGCGATTTTCAACGGCACGAAACACTGCCATACTCAAATGCTGATATTGACACGGTACACTCTTTGACCACGCATCATTAGAAATATTCACCATAAGGCGGGCCCCGTGCTGTACAAACTTTCTGGTAAGATATCCAAATGTATCTTCAAAGCAAATAGGAACAGAAAACACCAAATCATCAACCGTAAACACCTGCGGAACATGTCCCTTTGCCCAAAAATGCGTATCGCTTGCTTCTAATAACGCATATATGAACGGAAATTGCTTTTTATAAGGGAAATGCTCGGTAAAAGGAACTAAATGCATTTTACGGTAGCGCTCAGGATTAGGCGGCAGCACATTATGGCGAGGCTTAAACAGCAATGCCGCATTGTAATCAAGGCGATCCTCTACCCCGATATCTGCCGCAGCATTCACAGCATCGTCGTTACCGATTAAAAAGGGCACCGGTTTATCGTTTAAATAGTGTAAGAGCTCATATACTATTTCAAAAGCCTCCCGGTCTTCACGATACCGGTAGTGCCAGTCAATACGAGGCACAAACGCTGTTTCAGGCCACACCACCAGTGAAACATCCGGATGATCTAATAGGGCCTCATCCGATAATTTTTTTAAAAGTGCCAAATCCTTTTTATACGCGGCGGTACCTCCCACCCATGGATCCGTATTAGGTTGAATCAAGGCAATTTTCCGCTGAGGAAGCGTATCGTATGTTTTTGGTGAAAGCACTCCAAAGGCTACCGTACCGCAAAAACACACCAACCAAAGTGCAGCGGACAGCCAATGTGCCCGAGCAAACCTTAGGAACCCTTGCTTCCAGCATCGCATAGGCTCTGTACAATGCTGCTTGAATGCAGCCGCCATCCACGCCGAAGGGAATACCACCAGCGCCGACACCGCCCACACACCAAAAAGAGAAGCAATCTGGATAATCGGTATGCACGACCACTGTGAATACCCGACAATCCCGTATGAAAAGCCCAAAAAACCCAGCGTTCTCATGTACTCATATCCAATCCAAATGAGCCACTGCACAATAAAGCCATGCTGAGGAAAATAGATATCGGCCAGTTTTAACAGCAATACTGTGATACTGTAATACAAAAAATATTCAAAGGCAACAATATATAATGCTAATGGGTGAAAAACGAGCAACCAATAGCCGAACAAACAGTAATTCAAAGCGCCGAATAAACCGCCCCACAAAAGGGAAGAGAACAATGAAATCCGGCGTACTAATAAAAAAAACGGGATGAATATACCGTAAGCCGCTAACGGCAAACCGGTATAGATGAGACGATTAGGATGTGCAAGCGTAAATAGGACAGAAGCACTTACCAACAGAAGGATATTAATCCCGAGTGCAGTAAATCTTGCGTTACTTTTCATGGAATCGGCTTTCATCGGGTTCTTTTACGCCGATAGGACGAACCGCAGCGCTCAACACTTTTCCGGGGTGGAACACCACCACTGAATGCGGTTCGCAATCAAAAATTTCGCCCGTTTTCGGATTACGCACCCCTGTTCGCCCCTCGCGGAACTGTACTGAAAAGGTACCGAAGCCTCTTATTTCAATTTTTTCGCCGCGTTCCAATATAGCAGCCATCTCCTCAAACACTAAAGAAGCAATAGCATGAACATCTTTTAAGAGATACGTGTTGCTTTTATAGATAGCATCGACAATGCTCATTTTGGTTTGTTTTTTATTCATATCTTTCTGCACTTACGCTAGGCAGTATAGCATACTCGCTTAAAAAATGAAAGGGATGAAAAGAGCTCTCCCGTTTGCCTTAAAAAAAGCCTGATTCCTTACTACAAGAAATCAGGCTTTTTTTACCAAGTCACTCAGAGTGCCGCCTTAATTAAGGGGCGCAACTCCGTGAGTGTTGTGGGTGTGTTTTTTAATTATGATTCGATGTAACCAATGAAGACCGTTACATTAGTAAGGCTACCGTTTTTAAAGTCAGCGTACTTAATATCTTTGTCTTTTATGTAACCTGTTGCGCCCACACCAGGGTTGCCCTGCTTAAATAAGACATAATTAGTTGCTGCAGTACCGAGCGTTCCGGCACCCTTAATAATAGCCATAATCTCATCAGCCACTTTCTTAAATACTTCCTCTGTGATCTCATAAACATCATCTGATGTCTTGAACTTGCCCCCAGCGCCTACTGCATCAAACATCGCTTTTCCTTTCGAATCATTATCACTAGGTATGATTACTTTTTTACCCTTAAGATCGTGGGGATCAGCGGTGATAGCACCCGCATCTTCAGTAAGCAGCTTAAGGGTAATCTTTGCTTGCACTTTCTTCTTTTGAAAGACAAAGACATCGCTACTTAAACCAGCATAATCAACAGCAGCATCTGCATT
>JBQNBR010000116.1:0-4032 GCA_052169815.1 Treponema sp. | reverse complement strand
TGCGATGGTATCTCCTTGGTAGTATTTTTGCTTAATCTATTTTGCCTAACCGGTTTCGCTTAGGCAAGCGGGGGATACCATCTCTCTTCCTTGAACAAAAGCTGGCGCGATACCGACTTGACATATAGTGTTTTTTTATATATCATATTGCCTAGAATATGGATAGTGAAGGAGTATTATAACATGAAAAAGTTATGCCACACGTTAAGCCTCGGTATCATGCTTATGCTTACCAACTGCACAGCGCTTGCACACACCCAATATGGAAACGGGCAGGCTGAAACACGGTCTTTTGCTCTGAAAGATTTTACCAAGGTTGCTTTAGCAGGCGACATGCGGGTAACCTTTACACAAGGCAGCGACTACCGCGTTGCTATCACCCTTGATTCAAATTTATTTTCATGTATCGATGTCTACATAGAAGGTGAAACCCTCTTCATTCAGCCGAAAAAACACAGTAATCTATGGGCGCACCACCACGATGTCGCAATTACCATGCCTCAACTCCATAAACTGGACACAGCCGGTAAAGTAAACGCTACCATTGAGCAATTTAACCAGCCTGACGCCGCTTTGAAGATTTCCCTTGCAGGTGCGGACCGCGTAAATGCTCATGTGATAACAAAGGATCTCTCGGTCTCTTTAAGCGGAGCCTGCCGTATCGATTTAAAAGGCCATGCAGAGAATTTTACCTGCTCCACAGCCGGCAGCGGCAGTATTTACGCATCTGAGTGCAAAAGCGAAAATGTAAACGCTTCCGTCGCGGGAGTAGGTACCATCGAAGTATATCCGGTACAATCATTACGGGCAGAGGTAGCCGGTTTGGGCGCCATCTGGTACCGCGGGGATCCGCCTATCAAAAAGACGAGTGTTGCCGGATTAGGGTTTATTAAAAGATGGTAGCGTGCCCCTCTTTTTCCTGCGTGCGTAAGAGTTTTTCCAAACAAGGTTCGATAAAAAAGCTTCTCTTTAACGTGTAATATTTTTGACGGGCTTGTTCCCGCATTTTTTGCTCCTGTTCAGGCGGCAGGCTCGGTTTTACCGCATGGATGAGGATGTTTTTAGGGGTATGCTCCGTTTCGATAAATTCCATGATGCGCACTGTGTATCCGCACATTTGCAGTAAAAGGGCTCTGACGGTATCCGTTAAAAGAGAAGCGAATCGCTCGGTGATGATGCCCTGCTCCATAAAAGGTAACAGGACATGCTGCGCTTCTCGCAATGCCCCTTTATGCGCTTTAAGCTGAGCATACAGTTCATGCTGGCAGCAGGGCACGGCAAAAATAACCGGTACGCTTTGGCGGACTGCTTGCGCAAGGGCGAGGTCGGTTGCCGTGTTGCAGGCATGGAGGCATACCATCATACCGGTGCCTTCCGGCAGCGGATAATCGGCAATATCGCCTTCTGCAAAGGTGAGCCCGTCGTAGCTGCATTCCGCTGCGAGCGCTGCGCACTGCGATACCACGTCCGTCTTTATATCCAAGCCGTGCACCCGCACAGGCAAGCCTTTGCACTCATGTAGGTAATAATACAGCGCAAAGCTGAGATACGCTTTCCCGCAGCCGAAATCGGTGATGGCGAACGGCTTGCCGGATCGTGTACTATACTCCCGTATGAAAGGTTCAACGCCGGCGATAAATTCAAGGAATTTATTAACCTGCCTGAATTTACGGTACATTGACTTTAACACCACACCGTCAGCATTCATGAGCCCCTGCGCAATTAAAAACGGAAGCGGTGTACCTTCCTCAATATACACGTGCTTTTCTCTATTATGGTTGTGCGGTGCTTCCGCCTGTGTTGCCTCCAACGCTGCCCGTTTGGTTAAGGTTATCCTGCCCTTGTTGTTCTGCAAAAAAAAGAGCCGCTCTGTGCGGCCGTAGCATTCAGCTGTACGGAACGCAGAAAAATACGGAGGCAGCTCCTTCAAAAGGGTGTCTGGGGCAACGTTCTTTTGAAAGACCTGCTTACTGCGAAAAGCTTCAATTTGATAGAAAGGCTTTCCTTTTAAAGTGATGCTGCGGATGCGTACTTTGCTTGTGCTTTCCCCCTGATGCGGGCGAGAAAACACCAAGCGTATAAAGGAAGCATTGATACATTCCTGAGCTGCTTGCTCAGGAGTATACACGGTATGCATTATACAAAACGGACTGCGGTGCCGTATGCGGTAACCTCTGCCGCCCCTTCCATTATAGACGACGCTGAGAACCGTACATTTACAATGCCGTCCGCTCCAAGCGCTTGTGCTTTTTTCGTCATTCTTTCGATTGCAATAGCGCGCGATTCATCCATCATGTCGGTATAGGAATCCACTTCTCCGCCGAATAGGTTCTGTAAACCGGCTCCAATGTCATGCAGTACATTTTTTGCACGCACCGTACTGCCGAACACCAGTGCGAGCGTTTCGATATTTTTTCCGCTGATAAAATCAGTTGTAACAATGGTCATCATGTGCTCCTTGTACATGCACTATAACCGTTTTGCTTTGTTACAACAATAGATGCTCTTTGGTAAAAAGAGTTATTCGCGCGGAGGGTTTAATACCTCAGGCGCTTCTAGCGTCGTAATAAAGGATATTAAAGCCGACTTCCTGTCTAGCGGTTTGCTAAAAGCAAATCGCTAGCCTGTCAAGTTTCGGCAAAGCCGAAACTTGCGTACCGATTGAGAACACACAGTGCGAAACATTGAGCACTGCTCACATGCCGCGTCGGGGTTGTTGATTTCGTTTTTTGTGTTTCACATTATGCCAAGTTCTGAGTGCGTAGTGTAAGTCATGTTAAAAAGAAAAGGAAAAAAATTGAGCTTGTTACATCAATATTTTAAAAATAATTGACAAATGATACTATATATAGTATCATTAAGGCATGGCGGGGGTAGAAAAGATAATCATAAAAATGAAAAGTCAGCCTAATGGAATTAGATTACAAGAAGCCGATAAGGTTTTAGAGTTTTCTGGTTATCATTTTCACAGACAAAAAGGTTCTCATAGGCATTACATAAACTCAAAAGGTGAGGTTATAACGATAAAAGCAGACACCCATTTAAAGGCTTGTTATGTAAAGGATATTTTAAGAAGAGTTGAGGATATTGTATGAACACTAAAGATTATTTAAATTTGCCCTATTCGATTGTTACAAAAAAAATAACTGACGAAAGCGGCTCATATTATTATGCAAGCGTGAAAGAATTGCAGGGTTGCCAGACAACGGGCGATACCCTTAATGAAGTTTACGAAAATATTTATGAAGCTATGGCAGGTTGGATTGAAACAAAACTTGAAAACGGGCTTTCTATTCCACTGCCGGAAGATGACAATACCTATTCAGGCAGGTTTTTACTGCGTCTGCCTAAATCGCTTCACAGACAATTAGCAATAAATGCAGAAAATGAAGGTGTTTCTTTAAATCAATATGTGCTGTATAGGCTGTCGTAAAAACTACCTCTTACCGCACATAACTGTTTTAGTATCTGCTCCTGCTAAAGCCCCTGGTAAGGCAAATATGATAGTTGAAATCTTCTCGCATAGTATTATAATGAAAAATACTGTGCAATGCACGTTATTTTTCATCATGAAGGATTAAACATGCAAATTGCAAGGCAAGCATACATAGAAAAACTAAAGAACAGGCTTCATAATGGGATGATTAAGGTAGTTACCGGCGTTCGCAGAAGCGGAAAATCGTATCTTATTTTCGAGCTGTTTAAAGAATACTTGTTAAAAAATCATACCGATAAAAAACATATCATTATGATAGAGCTGGAACGGTTGCAAGAAGTACCGGCAACCGGAACTTGCATTGGCGTATATCAAATCCTGTATGGAAGATAAGAAAATGTACTATGTTTTTTTGGACGAAGTACAAATGATGGAGGATTTTGTCGAGGTATTGAATTCGCTTTTGCACATAAAGAATATAGATACCTATGTAACGGGAAGCAATTCCAAGTTTTTATCAAGTGATATTTTAACGGAATTTCGCGGCCGGGGGGATGAAATCCATGTTTATCCGCTTTGTTTTAAAGAACTGATGA
>JBQNBR010000115.1:0-4146 GCA_052169815.1 Treponema sp. | reverse complement strand
TGCAATAAAATAGCCAGCCTTTTTGCAAATTCTTTTTTTGAAACTGTTGCTATATCAGTATTAAACAATAGGATGTGTCCGCAGGCTGTGTTTAACAGGCGGGCAAAGCTGCGCAAAATTGTTGATTTTCCTGATCCATTTGGCCCGATTATCGAAATAATTTTACCTTGAGCAAAATCCGCAGAAAACCCTTTTACTACTTCTGCTTTGTCATACTTTAATGAAATATCTTTAGCTGCAACAGCGGTCATACGTACCTCACTTTTCTATTTCCGTTTGCCGGAGCTTCTCAGTAGATACAAGAAAAAAGGCGCCCCAAAGACTGACATCACAATTCCAACCGGCAGTTCAATCGGTGAGGCAATCGTGCGTGCAAATGTGTCTGCTCCCAGCAGTAAAACCGCACCACCGAACATCGAAAAGGGGAGTAAATTTTTGTAATCGGAACCTACTAACATCCTAAGAATATGGGGAATGACCAAACCGATAAACCCGATAATTCCTACTGTTGAGGTTGATATACCTGCTAAGAAAGCGCCCACAATCGAGAGAAAAACACGGCAGCGATTGACGCTTACTCCAAGACTTTTTGCCTTTTCGTCCCCCAATAACAAAACGTTAGCAGCCCGAATACAGAAAAGGGTCAGTATCAAGGCAGGAACACTGTATACGATGAGAACTTTAAAATGCTGCCAAGTTTTCCCCGACAAGCTCCCATTGAGCCACATCAAGGCCCCCTGTAGCCGATCGCTAAATAAGATAGCGATAAGGCCGGTGAGGCTGCCTAAAAGCGCATTAATCGCAACCCCTGATAAAATAATGCGGACAGGGGTGAACCCATCTTTCCACGCTAAGATGTATATCAAAAAAGCAGCGAACATTGCGCCGACAAATGCAACCGGTGGTACCAAGTAGGCGTACTGAGGAAGGGCAAGCATCAATACAACCCCACCTACACTGGCGCCAGCAGAAATCCCGATGATACCCGGATCGGCGAGCGGATTTTGCATGACAGCCTGCATCAAAGCACCGGCCGAGGCGAGGTTCATGCCAATCACCAGAGCAACCAGTACCCGTGGTAGCCGTAAATCAAAGAGAACATCAATAACCAGCTGGTCCCCTCTGCCGAGTAGCGCATGCCAAATTTGGCTAAACGAAAATTTGAGCGTTCCCAATGCAACAGATGAAAAAAACAACAGAACGAGTAGTAGCGATAAGACGATAAAAACGCCCGCTTTTTTCATCTGTACTTCCTACTTACTTGTTTCCATAGAAATAGCTGCTCAACGTTTCCAATGCTTCCGGTATATAAGGAGAGCCTGCAATAAAAAATATACGGGTATCTAAGCTGTACACTCTCTTATTTTTAACGGCATCAATCTTTTGCCAAAAATCATTATCGTGAAATTCTTTTTCATACATTTTTGCTGTATCTTCTGCCTTGCCATGGCTTGTAAGCAAAATAATGTCAGGATTAGAAGCCTTTACCAATTCCAAATTCATTGGAACCGTTGTATTTTTCATCGTATTGTCCGTCCATATATTTTCCGCGCCTAAAACTTTTATCAAGCTGCCTACAAAAGAACCTTCCGTGTGGATGTTCATGCTATTGGGAAAACCAGCGATAATCAAAACTTTCAGCGGCTTTTGATCTTGATGACTAGCTTTCACTTTTGCAACGATGTCTTCTACTTCTTTTACATAAGCAGCCGCTTTTTCCTGTTTGTTGTACACTTCTCCTAAGTATTTCATAGCGTTTAAAATATCCGTATAGGTGGTAGTGTGCAAAAATTCCGCAGGAATATGTAAAGCCTCTATCTGTTCTGCAATAGGAGTACCTCTATCGCCGGTTGCCAAATAAAAGTCGGGATTGACTTCTTTAAGCTTTTCAAGATCCACACGCATGGGCATACCGATTTCCGTTTTATCTTTATACCGTGCACTGATTTCTCGTTTTGTCGACGGCCGTGCAACGATATCAACATCCAACAGGTCAAGCATCTGTAATATAACAATTTGCCCTACCGCAGTCCGCTGGGGGACAGATGCAGGCACCATGTAACCGTACATTTCACGGGCCCTTTCCGGCTGCTTTGGCGTACTGCTTTCCGTACTGCCTCCTGCAAAGAGCATGCCGCTTAAGCAACATACACCAACAATAACAGTAATTTTATGTTTCATAACTACCTCCGAAATACAGTTAAAACAGACTTAACCGTATATATTGTAAAACAAAACTTACTCAGTCTAGTTTTTTTTATTGAGTATGTCAATGAGTAACCTCAAGCAAACAACTCAAGCAAAAGTCGCGGAAAAATCTACTCGAAAGCATTCCAATATAGCATTTCTTTACCATACGTGTTACTGTCTTGCTATCCTTTAGTATAGGGGCCTGCAAGTATATGAGTGTATTACAAAATTTTTTCCGCTGGATAAAAGGCATACAGATATATGCGCTTGTGGGAGCGAGCGGTACGGGCAAAAGTTTTCGTGCACGAATGGTAGCGCAAAAATACCGGATAGACTTAATCATTGACGACGGGTTACTCATACGGGGGGATAAAATACTGGCAGGTCATTCGGCAAAAAAAGAAAAAACCTTTTTGGCAGCAGTTAAAACAGCAGTATTTGACGACCCCGTTCACTGTAAAGAGGCGGTCAAAGCGTTACAGCGTATTTCTACGAAAAAAATACTTATTTTAGGCACCTCTGAAAAAATGGTAAAAAAAATTGCAACGCGCTTACACATACCGGCCCCTCAAAGGATTATCCGCATTGAAGACATTGCAACCCAAGAAGAAATTGAAGCAGCACGGAGAAGTCGCTGTGTTGAAGGCAAACACATTATTCCCGTACCGTCAAGCGAGGTACAGCGGAACTACCCACAGATTTTTTATGACAACATACGGCTGCTCTTTCATGATTTAAAGAAAGGACGGTTAAAAGAGGAAGAAAAACTATTTGAAAAATCATTAGTGAGGCCTGCATTTTCAGTTACTGACACCATTACTGTCGCAGATGAAGCATTACAGCGTATGCTTGTTACCAATCTCGCCCAATATGACGCAGTTATAGCCATAAAACAAGCCACCATTGTTCATAAGGACAGCGGATATTATATCACTATGATGATAGATATTCCCTTTAATACGGAGCTCACCGTCTATATAGAAAAATTGAAGGATTTTCTGGTAAAGCACGTCGAAAAGGAATCAGGGATCTTTATCGAAGAAATATATATTATCATCAACCAAGTAATCATTCAGCATCAAGACAGCGCTAAAACCCCAACAAGGTTGGGCGTGGTGTCCAAAAAAGCAAGCGCTATTGTTCGTCTTCAACGGTTTCTTTCACTGATTCATCGATCGTTTTGATCTTAAAAAGAAACACGTAGTATTTGATTGCAATAACCAAAAGAATAACGCAACGGGCGTATAGGTTTCGCGAAAAATAAAATCCGAGCAACAACATACAGGAGGCAATACTTAAAATAATGATTTTAGCTTTACGGGTTAGTGCACGCGTTTCATTAAAAGCTTGCAAGTGCTTTTTATAGATATTTGTTGCAAGGAACCAATTACAAACACGAGTAGAGCCTCTCGTAAAACAAGCAAGCGTTAAAAGAAGCAAGGGCGTTGTAGGCAGCATCGGTACAAAAATACCGATTACGCCGAGCGTTAATGCAATAAATCCAAGTACTATCCAGATAACCTTCATTATTTTCATAGTCTATCCTTTTCTACCGCATAGAAAATTGGGGATGTCTCAAAAGTTGATTACTTTTGAGACATCCCCGCGAGTTTACCATGTAAGTCTTCATACAGTAATGACTTAAATAGTAAACATCGCATCTCAGCTTAAGGAAACTGTCCAAAAACTGTTTCGCAATCCGCTTTAGCGGATATAATCAATCATTTCCTTACAGAAAAAGCCGATAGGCTTTCAGTTTTTGGATAGGCCCGTTCGTTATACCCGTTCTAAAACAATATGTCAACCAGCACGCAGCGTGGTGAGATTCCAGGGTAAGTTGTAAAATATAATGCCCCAAAAAAGGAGAGTGTTTATTTTGAGCGGTGGTATTTGCACCGCTGAAAAACACCGTGAGTTTCGCCTGCTGTAATTGTTTTTGCGAAACTCACAATATTT
>JBQNBR010000114.1:0-4173 GCA_052169815.1 Treponema sp. | reverse complement strand
CGATGGTTGGCTTGCTTGCGCTTTCGGCAAGCGTTTTGCTTATTTTTACCGGATGTAGTGGCGGTAAAGAGAGCGGGAAGAATGCATCGGCAGGTGATGAGTTTATTATCGGTAATGGATCCGAGCCGCAGAGTTTGGATCCGGCAAAGATTACTGGGGTGCCTGAACACCGTCTGTATATGGCTCTTTTTGAAGGCTTAGTAGGTTTTGATCCTAAGACGTCAAAAGCTGTCCCCGGTGTAGCGGAAAGTTGGGATGTAAATGCAGATAAAACAGTGTATACGTTTCATTTGCGCAAAACGACATGGAGTGACGGTACGCCTATTACCGCACAAACGGTCGTTGATTCGTGGTTGCGCACTCTTGCACCGGAAACTGCTTCTGAATATGCGTACATGGTCGGTATGGTGGTAAAGGGCGCTGATGACTATAATACGGGAAAAGCTGATGCCTCTGCGGTTGCTATCCGTGCTATCGATGAAAAAACCTTTGAAATGACCCTTACCGGGCCTATCCCTTATGCGGTTGATATGCTTGGACACTATGCCTTCGCTATTGTGCCCATGCACGCTATTAAAAAATACAAAGCTGATTGGATTAAACCGGAGAACTTTGTCGGCAACGGCCCCTTTGTACTTGAAAGCTGGGTTCCGCAGGAAAAAATCACTGCTGTGCCGAATGCTGCCTATTGGAATAAAGAAAATGTGCATCTTTCACGGTTAGTATTCTTGCCTATCGAAGATCAAAATACTGCGTACGAAAAATACCGTGCAGGAGAACTGGATTGGAGTACTGCTATTCCGTTACCGCGTTTGGATGAGGTGAAATTGCTACCGGATTACAAAGTTTCACCGCAGATTGGTACCTACTACTATGTTTTCAATGTGAAAAAAGGGCCGCTTCAAGATGTTCGGGTACGGAAAGCCTTGACCTTGGCGCTAAATCGTGTGGAATTGGTTGAAAAAGTAACACGCGGCGGTCAGATTGCAGCAAAATCTATTTGTCCTCCGCTTCCCGGCTATACGCCTGCTGATGGCGCCGGCTATGATCCTGAAATGGCAAAAAAACTGATGGCTGACGCAGGCTATCCTGAGGGAAAAGGTTTTCCCACGATGACAGTGATTTACAATACCCACGATGCGCATAAAATTATTGCGGAATATGTGCAAGAGTCGTGGAAACGGATACTTGGGGTGAATATTACTATTCAAAACTATGAATGGAAAACCTTCTTGGATGTACGCCATCAGCATGATTTTGAGATTTCACGTTCAGGCTGGGCGGGAGATTATCAGGATCCGAACACCTTCCACGAAATCTTTATTACCAATGGCGGCAATAATGATGGAGAGTATAGTAATCCGCGCTATGATGCGTTAGTACGCAAGGCAGCTACCATGGCAGGCGGGCTTGAGCGAATGCAGGTGTTGCATGATGCTGAAAAAATTCTTATGGCAGAAGATCAGGCGGTATTGCCTATTTACTTCTATGTCAGTCAGCAGATTATTGATACTGATAAATGGTCAGGTTGGTATACTAACGGGCTTGATCAGCATCCGTATGTAGGCATGAAGAAAGTCAAATAGTATAAAGGGTGCTCCGGCTGTTACGGCAGCCGGTAGCATTTTTCAAAAAGCCGGAATGTTTCCTGTCCTAAACCTGGTGCGGAAACTTCCCTTTCTGAACAGGTTACCTTGAAATGCGATATTTGACCTGTTCGACAACGCAGTTATCGAACAGGTCAAATATTCCGGCTTGTATATTTTAATCATTGTTTTTGGGGGAAGCATGGTACGGTTTATTATCCGCCGGCTGGTTAGTCTTATTCCAACACTTTTTTTAATTGTAACATTTAGTTTTTTCATTATGAAAGCAGCACCCGGCGGGCCTTTCTCTGCTGAGCGGAGTGTTCCGCCTGAAGTACTTGCTAATATTAATAAAGCTTATCATTTTGATGAGCCAGTGTATAAACAATATCTGCGTTATTTGGGAAATGTACTGCAAGGCGATTTAGGGCCTTCATTCAGATATAAAGATTATACGGTCAACGAGCTTATCGGTAATACCTTGCCGAATTCGCTTTTGCTGGGGGTTACCGCCCTCTGTGTGGCGCTTTTGTTTGGGCTTATTGTGGGGCTTGTTTCGGCGGTCAAGCAAAATTCTGTTATAGACTATGTAACGATGTCGGTTGCCGTCATCGGTATTTCCATTCCGCTTTTTGTGGTTGGGCCCTTACTGATGTTTTTGTTTGCGGTAACCTTAAAATGGCTGCCTACTTCGGGCTGGATTAACGGGCGACACGGCATGAAAACGATTATTATGCCAGCACTCACCTTGTCGCTGCCATATTTTGCCTATATTGCACGGCTTTCTCGGGCGAGCGTGTTGGAAGTGCTGCGCTCTGATTATATCCGCACTGCCTATGCCAAGGGGCTTTCGTATCCGGTGGTGCTGTTTAAACATGCGCTTAAAGGCGCAATGCTGCCGGTTATCAGCTATCTTGGCCCTGCGTTTGCCGGTATCATTACCGGTTCGGTGGTAATCGAAAAGATTTTTCTTGTTCCGGGCCTTGGCACCTTTTTTGTGCAGTCTGCGCTGAATAGGGATTACACTTTAATTATGGGCACGGTAGTAGTATATTCAATCATTCTTATTACGATGAATTTTTTTGTTGATATTTTGTATGCGGCTATTGATCCCCGTATTTCTTATAAGTGAGGCTGAAGGATGGACAACAAACAACACGCGGCGGGCACTGCTGAGCAGTTGGTAGCTGCGGCACCTAAGCAAGCGCAAGATGTGCTGAATGAATTTAATCAGGCGGTAAAGCCCTCGTCACTTTGGAATGATGCGTGGCGACGCTTAAAAAAGAATAAAATGGCATTAGTCGGTTTATTTGTGGTAGGCTTTTATTTTGCGCTTTCACTGTTGGCACCGTTTTTGCCTATTTATTCATATTCTGAACAGTATATTATTCACCAAAACTTGCCGCCGTCGTTTTCGGATGCTGGCAAAGTGTTATACCGCGCCCGTCGTGCGGATATGTATCGGGTGGCCAAGGCAGAGGGGCGAAAGGAGCTGTCTTTGGAGCAAAAGGATAAGCTTGCTAGCTTTCAGAAAGAGTTGAAAACCGATCCGGTGCATAGCCGGCGCTATATTTTGGGTACCGACGGCTTAGGTAGGGATATTTTTGCACGGGTTATCTACGGCGGGCAGATTTCTATTATGATAGGCTTGATCGGTACGATTACCTCGCTTTTTATCGGGGTGCTTATCGGGTCAATAAGCGGCTATTTCGGTGGCTGGATTGATAATCTTTTGATGCGCTTTGTGGATATCATGTACGGATTACCCTATATGCTCATCGTCATTATTATGATGGCGATTTTAGGGCAGAACATGATTATTCTGTTTGTTGCCATCGCGCTTGTTTCGTGGCTTACCATTGCGCGGGTGGTGCGCGGGCAAGTTATCAGTTTGAAAAACGCTGAATTTATCGAGGCGGCTCGGTCAATGGGGGCTTCTACGCCGCGCATCATCTTTAAGCACCTGTTACCCAATACGTTGGGGATCATTATTATTTATTCCACCCTCTCTATTCCCGGCTTTATTATGAATGAGAGCTTTCTTTCGTTTTTGGGGCTCGGTATTTCGGCTCCCCGCGCTTCGTGGGGATCGCTGGTGGCAGAAGGGGTGAATGTGATGACCTTGTATCCGTGGCAGCTATTGGTGCCTGCCGCTGCGATGACGGTGTTTTTATTTGCGATGAATTTTCTCGGCGACGGATTGCGCGACGCTTTTGATCCTCAAAGTAAAAACCGCGTGTAAGGGACTATAGCATGAATACGCATAAAACAGATGAAACAATTTTACAGGTGAAGAATTTACAGGCATGGTTTTGGACTGATGCAGGAATCGTCAAGGCAGTGGACGGCGTTACCTTCGATTTGCACAAGGGGGAGATGCTTGCCATTGTAGGTGAATCCGGTTCGGGAAAAAGCGTTACCAACCTTGCTATTATGAATTTAATTCCCAACCCTCCCGGAAAAATCGTCGGCGGCGAGGTGTGGTTCGGCGGCAAAGATATCCTCAAAATGAGTGAAAAAGAAATGCGGGATTTACGGGGAAACAAAATATCGATGATTTTCCAAGATCCTATGACGAGCTTGAATC
>JBQNBR010000113.1:0-4224 GCA_052169815.1 Treponema sp. | reverse complement strand
CGGGCTACGGAAACCGTCCAATACCGAAAGCCCACTCCCTGCACCCGCCCATGCACAAAAGCATGCGCAGCCTTGGCTTCACCCTGCGTACCCATACACATCTTATGATACCGATGCAAAGCCGAGCGCCTTAGCAGTATCGCAGGCGGTAATCCCAAGCGATTTGGCATACTCAAACCCACGCTTACATCCGGCAATGACATGCCGAGCCTCGTGCGCATCGGAGTTGCAGATGATGCAAACGTTCTTTGAGGCAGCCTGTTCCCAAAACGCCCGCACCGGATACCGGTAGTCCTCTCCGTAGTCGCGGGTGATTTTGGATTTACCCAACAATCCATACCCGTTGATTTCAAGCGGTATGTGGCAATCGTTGGCCGCATCGATGAGGGCGTTTGACCATGCCATACAATCGGAATCGATAACCGTCCGCTTGCTTAAAAACAAATCAGGATGCGCTAAAAAGGCGTATAAGCCGGTGCGCATTGCTTCAATCGTAAAGTCAATATACCGGTGCACGAGCGTTTTCTCTTGAATATCAGGCGCATAGATCACATCGCTGTCCAGTGCAAGCCAATGAGAACCCAGCGCCAAGTATTCCGCCCCGTATTCTCCCACCAGTACATCGCTAAACCATGTGCGGTACGCCGGATGCCATTCGCACTCAAAGCCGAAATACACCGGAAAGGGGGCTTTCTCCTTTACCGCTTGTATCAACTGTTTATACAGCGGCAGCTCACCGGCGCTCATGCGGCAAAAAAACCAAAGGTCATCATGAGGATAGGGACAGTGATCGGAAAATCCGAGCGCACCGCAGCCGTCGCGCGCGGCTTGGTCTATATAATCTTGCGGAGTACCATCCGCGTGTTTACACAAATAGGTATGGGTATGAAAACTGCTATACATGGGTAAAAGTATATAGGATGCGCATCGCTTATGCAATGCCTGTCTTACCGAGCTGGCCGCAGGCACCACCGATCGTTTGTCCCCGCTTTTGCCTGACCGTCACATTCAGCCCGTACTGTACAAGAGCGCTATACAGCGCACGGACTTCCGTATCGCTTGGGCGCTCGTAGGGCAGCCCTTGCACCGGATTCCACGGAATAAGGTTGATATGCACCTCAAGCCCCCGCGCAAAGTCAGCAAGCTGCCGCGCAGCATCTCGCGTGGTATTGACACCCTTTAACAAGGCCAGTTCCAAGGTAACGCGCTTGCGTTTTTTAGTATTAAAATAGCGGATTGCTTTTTTCAGTTCAGACAAGGGATGTGCCTTAGCTACCGGCATTAACCGTTCTCGCAGCTTCTCGTCGGCAACCGTCAGCGAAACCGCAAGTCGAATATCAAGGTCGCCGTCAGCCAGTTGGTACATCCCGTCACAGAGGCCGCACGTGGAAAGCGTAATGCGCCTATGAGAAAGGCCCCGCCCCTTTGGATGCGTGAGTATCGCCACAGCCTTGGTAATAGAATCAAGATTTAATAGAGGCTCTCCCATCCCCATGAACACCAGACTATCAAGTTTGCCGCATATTTTTTCAAGATGTAAAAACTGTTCGACCATTTCATTCGGCGCAAGGTTACGCGCATAGCCCATACGTCCCGTTTGACAAAACGTACAGCCCATAGGACAGCCTACCTGACAAGAAACACAGGCAGTTTTACGGCCGCTTTGATCGGCCAGCAATACCGTTTCAATCGTGCTGTTATCGTGAAGCGCAAGGCCTAACTTGATAGTGCCATCGGGATCGGTGAGAGTGACCGCGCATGCTGAATTGTATATCGCAGCCCTTTGCTGAAAAAGGTCACGGTCTTTTAACGAAAGATTGGTCATTTCGTCAAAGGAAAGAGCGCCACGGGCTATCCATTGAAAAATTTGCACAGCTCGAAACGGCTTCACCTCTTGAAAAGCAGCGGCGATTTCTTCCGGTAAGCAACCTGAAAGCACCATGTTTTGTGAAAGTATGCTTTGCATCCTCATAGACGCTTGCACTTATGCAAGCAATGAGGTCAGTAAATCGCTAATTTGCTGATTTTTTATGCCGTATTGCTGAAACGATTGCAATACTTCAATGGCCTTCGCTTTAGCATTGGATTTTATATAGCAATCGGCAAGCTCAAGATAAATACGGTAGTTTTTTCTATCCGTTTGCATGAGCCCCGAAAGGCTCGTAATAGCTTCCGCATACTTGCCTTGTATCTTGCATAAAATCGCCAACCCGAGAATAGCATACGTATCATAATCGATATCAAGCGCTCGCTGATAGGTTTCTTGCGCTTTTTCGTAATTGCCGATATACCGGTAGGTATCCCCTAAGCGCGTTAAAATAACTTTATTGGCAGGGTCTTTTCGCAAAATAGCTTCCCAATAGGGAATAGCACTCTCTTGCTTATTCATACCGCGACAGCAATCAGCAAGGCCAAAAAGGCCATAAAAATTATTTTTATCTTTTTCAAGCGCTGTTTCAAAATAATAGGCACCTTTTTCAAATTGCTTCATCTTACGGTAGCAATTACCAATCGAAGTTAAAATACGAATATCCACCGTTTGATTATTTTGTTCAAGAATTTTCTGCCAATATACTAAGGCTTCCCGGTATTTTTTAAAGTCGTAGTGTAGGTGCCCCAAGCCTATCAGCGCGTATGGATTGTGCCCTTCTACCTCAAGTACCTTCAGGTAAAGGCGCTTGGAATTCTGAAAATCATGAATCTTCCGGTAGGCGTCAGCAACCCGGGTCAACACCGTAATGTTGGAATGATCATGCTCAAGATATTGTTCCCAAATATCGATCGCTTTGCCGTACAAGTTCATGCTCTTATAACAATCCGCGAGCCCAAACAGCGCATAGTTGTTACCCGGATGGTATTGTAAACATTCAGTGTAATACGTCACCGCTTCTTTATAGCGATTTTGCTTGCGGGCTGCATCACCGAGCCCTACCAGGGCATAATTATTATGCTCATCAAACGCTATCATCTTACGAAATGCGGTTTCCGCCCTTTCAATTTCATTTGCCTTTAAAAGTAAGTAACCTTCTCGCGAAAGTTTTGTTAAATCATCGTTCTCTTTCTCTTGCATAAACTCCGATTCTTGCGCATCAAGTTCTGACGGCAGCATAATACCATCATGCATTCCCACTAACGTGGTTTCAAGCGTATTTGACATGTTAAACTCCTTTTTTAATATACTATTGGGCATCTCTAAAAACCTTGTTGGATTTTTAGAGATGCCCGCCGAGTTTTTCATAAGTCTTTATATATCGGTAACTTATGAAAAACATCGCAAAAGAAATCTAAGGAAAACCGGTGAGCAAAGCTCACCTCTAAAAAACTGAGGTTTTTAGAGGTTCCTTATTCTTTAGATATACACAAAGATATCAAACAGTAACTTTAGTATTACACCCTATCTGCAAGGAACGTTCGAACAAGATCAACAAGAGAGGTCAGTAACGGCTCTGATTTCCGTTTATTTTTTGCCATGCAATAGAATCGCAAAGCCTCTAAACGCTGCTGATGAGCATGGTAGTAATCACCTACCCGCGTAAGCCCATCAGAATACCCCGTAGCAATAAAGATACGTTGGGCATCAAGCACCTGTCCAGCATTAAAAAGCTCATTTCCCCGTCTATTCAATAACACTTTTTGTTTCGAGGTAAGTTCATCAGACGGGCTTTGGGTTACTTTAATAAAAGAATTCTGCACTGGTTCCATATTTATACTAATCGTTCATGTTTCTGTTACTCTACTGCATATTAAAACTATGCTTACTACACTATAATCCTTAACAGACAGCTCTCATGGCCAACTGCAAAAACCTTGTTGGATTTTTTGCACTTGCCTCATCAGCTTTTAGCTGATAACGAGTTTTCCATAAATCTTTATATATCAATGACTTATGAAAAACACCGCACATAAATCTAAGGAAAACCGGTGAGCAATGCTCACCTCCAAAACTGAAGTTTTCCGCGGTTCCCAATATAGTAAGTATATAAAATGTATGCAAATTTTGCAAGGCCTAATTTTTATATAAAATGGTCAAGGAAGAGAGATGGTATTCCCCGCTTGCCTAAGCGGAACCGGTTAGGCAAAATAGATTAAGCAAAAATACTACCAAGGAGATACCATCACAATGGATTATTACGCATCTTATAAAAACAGTAAAGACCCCTCGTTGTTGAGAAAAGAGTTGGTCAGCTACGCACTAAAGTACGGCAACAAAAAAGCTGCACAGCA
>JBQNBR010000112.1:0-4235 GCA_052169815.1 Treponema sp. | reverse complement strand
AATGCAGATGCTGCTGTTGATTATGCTGGTTTAAGTAGCGATGTCTTTGTCTTTCGAAGAGAAAAGAAAGCGTTAAAGCTTACAATTAAGAAGATGGCCACCGGAGGTGCTATCGCTGACAATGGTAAGCCCTATCATGGTAAAACAGCAGAGGCACCTGCTGCCGCTGTACAAGCCCTGGATGGTCAATCTGGGGAATCGGTTGATCAGGGGTATGAGATCACAGATGCTATGATTCAAGATGCAGTTGGTAAAATTAAAGGAAAAGTTACAGGTGTTAATGGTTCTCCACAGTTGATTGGCAGCCTTACTGATTCTAGTGATTGTAGTGGTAAATACGCTTTCTTTACGAAAGACGATCCTACTAAGCAAGCTGACATCCTTGGTGATGATGTAGCACTATTTAAAGCATTTATTGGTGATGCTCATGCCGTAGAGGTCTACATTGGGAAGTTTCAGTAATTAAAAAAACACCGCACAAAGAGTTGCTGCGCTTAATTAAGGCGGCACTCTGAGTGCCTTGGTAAAAAAGCCTGATTTCTTATGGTAGAAGTCAGGCTTTTTTTATTCGTGCGGAGATCTGCTATAAAAGGTCAATCGGTTAAAGCTGAAGATTTATAGGTCGGCCAGCCAATTTTGAAACATCAATGTGAGGAGGATAAATAGGCTTATATTGTTCACCGGTTTTTAAAATTGCAAAAACGGTATTAAGCAGTTTATGACAGATATATCCCATAGCTTGAGCATATGGTTTTCCTGCAATTACCTTATGAGAACACACAGTGCGAAACATTGAGCATTGTTCACATGCTGCGTCTGGGTTGTTGATTATCTTCTAAAAAATAAAATTTTATAAAATCAATCACATTTGTTCCAATACCACTACCATGCAAGTCTTTTGAAACACCAATATTTACTGCCATTCGAGCTTTTCTAGCAGCTTCCCCACGCTCAAGACTTGCTAAAATAGCTTTGTAATGAGAATACATCATCTTATACTTTTCAGGTGTAATAGTGCATTTCGCATTTTTTCTTCAAACATCTGACCATCTTTACCAAATAAAATGGGAGTTTCTCTAATCGGTTTTGCCATATCACAACCTCCTATTTACACTATGTATTATTATAGTATATGTTCATACAAATTTCTACGCGTATGGCCAATCAATAATTATGCTAGGAGGGGGAGTATGAAAAAATATGGTGTAGCGGGTTTTGTGCTGTTTTGCCTTGTAAGCGCCTTCGCACAAAAAAGTCCGTATGCCGGCGCTCCGGCGGATACGCAAGTCTTACTCAAGAGAGCGGACGAACTTATTCAAAAGAAGCAGTATGAGTCGGCATTCGGTGCTCTCAACGGCGGCAGCGACGAATTCGTGCTTGCAAAAAAAATCGAAATCGCAATTAATTATTTTGCGCAAAGCATAATGCATCACCTGTTCGCATTTAAGGACCTTGAACAAGGAGAAACGCTCTACGATGTGCGGACAGGAACGGGCACTTATTCCACGGTACCGTTCGACCTGGTTAAGGCAGTCGAAGCGTATGAAAAGCAAAACGGTGAAAAGCCCATTTTGCATTATGCACTCGGCTTGTATTACGACGATGTTCTTTTGCGCTATGGGGATCAGTGGCTTTTAAGCGAAAAAGAACTTGCACAAAAGACAGGTGAACGCCTGCAAAAAGCCGTTGATAAGGATTGTTGCGACGCGCGTTCTTTAAGTGTGCTGGCGCTTGCGTATTATAAAACTGGTGATTTGACGCATGCCGAAAAAATTTATAATCAGAAAATTGAAGCGGGCTTTGAATGTTCCGCTAACGATTACTTTAATCTCGGCGCGATATATTTACAAAAGAAGCATTTTGCTTCGGCACTGCACTATGCAGAAAAAAGTATTGAAAGATATAAAGACGAGCCTGAATATCAGTCGGATGCGTACATCATGTGCGCCGACAGCTGTCTTGGACTGCACGATTATAAAAAGGCCGAGAGCTTTCTTAAAACAGCCGAAAAACGCTTTCCGAAAGATTACCGAATCGCGCAAAAAGCAATCGCTTTGTATGCGGCACAAAAAAATAAAAAAGAAGCTTTAAAAGCTGCAAAAAACCTGTTTGCCCTTGCGCCCGAAAATCCCGCCGCATCGCAAATGATTATAAGAGAATGCTACACCGCCGGTATGGAAAAATGGCTGCCGGATTTTTTCGATGATTGCTTAAAAACATATTCGAAATCGGGAAGAGCGCGGCAAAATCTGTTGTACCATTACGCATATACGTTGCACGAGTTCGGCGATACAGAACAAGCGTCCAGAATGGCAAAAAGTGCGAAAGCTGAATTCATAAAAAACGGCGAACTTACTGCGAAAATTGAAAACACACTGGATTCGTTCGGCAAATGACAGACATTTCCATACAATTATATTACAGTTATATTGCCCCGTCGCCGGCCGGCTAGCCGGTTAAACGTTATAGAGGCTTTAAGTGAGGCATTTCCGTACCGAATACGCCTTTTTCCAATTCGGCTACACCAAGCCCCTTGCGCCGTTTCCCTGCGACTAAATAGAGGATAATGCCGATGCTCATCCATATCGTAAACATGGTAACAGTCAACTTACCGATATAAAACGGGCTGCTTTTTACAAACATAAAGATAAAAACTAACGATGAAATCATACCGGCAAACAATCCCATTCCAATACCGCCGGGTATTTTGTAAGGACGGTTCATAGCGGGATATTTCCGGCGCAGCCGAACCAATGACCATGCGGTAATGGTCCATGACAATACAAAGGCCGTTGCAGAAAAGCTTGTGATTGATTCAATCAAATTCGGGCCGAGAAACGGTCCCATACAGGATAAAAACAAGCAGACAATCTGCCCGTTTACGGCAATTCCTTTTTTATTTTGTTTTGCAAATACTTCCGAAATCAGACGCCCGCGGGACATGCCCATCAACAAATTAGCTGCTGCCGTAAAAAATCCATTCCAGGTGGTGAATAATCCTGCAATCGCGCCGATAATCAGCAGCCAGTACAAGAAATCCCCTGTCTTTCCGGGAAAGAGGCGGAGAAACATAGCCGCAGCGGCAGGATGCGGCATTTGGGTGAATTCCTGCCATTTCCAGCCGTACCCGAAACAAAAAAGCAAAATGGCATAGAAAATACAGGCCAAAATAACCGACAGCACAACGGTTACACCGACATGCTTCACATCTCCGCCAGAGTCTTCTACGCCTTGCGGGATGGTTTCAAAGCCTGAAAGGAAAAACGCTGCGGAGGCTACAATAGCAAACATACCGCCGAACAAGGACTTATGTGAAACAGTCTTTAAACCTTCGCCGTATATTGCAGGATTGGTCGTATCGTAAATCGGGTGCCAGTTGCCACTATTACCGCCGATAAGCGCAGCCGCTGCGCTGATTAGTGCAGTGCCGATAAGTACGAAACAAAGTATTTTTTGCACGAAAGCAGCGGCGGCCAAACCGCGCATATTAAGAGCGAATATCAACAGCGAGCAGATAACGCCGATTATAATGGTATCTAAATAGATATCCGACCCCATGATGCGGTAGAGCGGGGCGCCGGATTTAAGAGAGGGAATGATATATCCTAGCACATCAGTAATCTGAATGGCCTCCCACGGAATAATAGCTACAAACGCGCCGAATGCTGCCCAACCTGAGATAATAGACACTTTATCGTTAAAAGCTTTGTAGGCAAAAGCCATCCCGCCGCCTGCAACCGGAAGCATGGGAACCAGCTCGCAGTAGCATAGGGCAATAGGTACCATCATGATGAGCACTAATATGTAGCCCATACCTGCGGGAACAGGACCGCCGCAGTTAGTCATCCAGCTGTTGATGGAGACTGCCCACCCAACTCCGACGATTGCGCCGAAACCGATGCAGAAAAAATCAACAGCACTCAAGCCTTTTTGCTTTCCACGATTTCTCATTGTTTCTCCTCATTTTTCAAAAGTTTTTATTTATCTATAATAAATTATATAATTTTGCCGCATAGCTCCTTATTGCTTCTCACACCAGCCGTTACTTTTTGAGGCGCATGCCTCAAGTGCTGCTTTTAAGCGCAATGGTTGATTTTATCATAATTATCAGAGATTGATAAGGTTATGTTAACCGTAAAACAATAAATTGAGAGCGATGGGATGGTAAATTCAATTTTTTTTATGACTATTTAGTAGAGAAGGTACTAGACAGGGAAGGGGGGGGGGGGGGGGGG
>JBQNBR010000111.1:0-4261 GCA_052169815.1 Treponema sp. | reverse complement strand
ATTTAGATTGCTTGCCTCTTAGTACGCCGGATACCATCTCTCTTCATATCCCAGAATTTTTAATATGGAACTCAGTTTTTGCTTAAGACCGTCAGTAAATGCTGGGAATTCATAAGGCAATCAAACATAATATGAGACATAGGAGTTTTCTTGGAATGTTTATTTTTAAGGGTCACGCCGAGTTCGCACGCGTATGCACTGACGATGTGAAGAGGACTGTCATATTTTGTCATTTTTGCGGTGGAGCGGATTGTTTTTCCATCCAAAGACACTGTAACAGGGCGTTTTTCTTTGCGACCAGCTTTTCCTGTTCTTTTTCAAGCTCTGCAATCAGTTCCGGACAAAGCGACGCAACGAATTTCATCATGCAGCAGTTCAGTGAATCAGGCTTTATTAAGGCTGGAAGCTCCGGCAGCCGGCCGTAACACGGGATTCGCTTTATTCCAAATGATTCTGCAAGAAATTTGGATACCGTTTTTGTCGTCGCCCATGAATGTATCCGCATCACGCTCTTTAATTCGCACATACTTCCGAGCGTTACGATTATGACCGCGTCTTTTATGCTGCAAAAATATCCGTCGTACTCAATTTTCGTTTCTAACTCATCGAGTGATTCTATTAGTTCTTTCCAGCCCATGCTTTTATTATTGCTTATTTTTTATTTTGGGGGCAGCCTTTTTCAAAACTGAGTTCCGTGGCTGGCTGTATTTGTTGGTAGTGGGTATCCCATCGGCGATTAATAACTTGCGCTCGCGCTTTGATAATCATGTATGGAAAACGTACTATGAACGGTATCCAGAAGGCTGGGCTGACCGGCTTGGTGACGTTAAGAGGGCGAAGGGATAAAGAGCGTGAAAGGCGGTGAAGAATAATGAGCGAGCTTGCGCTGATTGGACTTCAGGATAATCTTACATGAACCGTTACAAGTGGCATAAATACAACGTATCCTCAAAAGAACGCCGGACGGTAGACGGCATCACATTTGACAGTATGGCGGAAATGAACCGGTACCTCGAACTGAAACAACTAGAAAGAGCCGGTATTATCACAGATCTAGAACTCCAACCGAAGTTCTTACTTAAAATATAACAGTTAAGAGAATATACATTCTCGAAAACTGTTATATTTGTGCGCGATGAGCGCACATATGCATAAGCGACGTTTTACGTAAGTAAAACTCGGCAGTTAAATTAAGCGGCGATATTGTAGACGCTTAATTTAACCTTGCTCATTCCCAAAACTGAAAAAGGCGGGCGAGCGGTATACTACCGTGCAGACTTCAAATATTGCGAAAACGACACCACCGTATACGAAGATGTAAAGGGCGTTCAGATAGCCGTGTACAAGATCAAGAAAAATCTGCTTTTATGGCGGTATCCTGATATCTACTTTATTGAGAATAAGGTGTAAAAAGCTATAGAAACATCTTGAAATACGTGCTTATACGTGTTATAATTATGTTATAAGGTAATTGATATGACAGCAAATGAGATTATAAAACTATTGAAAAAAGCTGGTTATGAAATTACTGCTGGAGCAAAACACGATAAAGCAATCCATAAAGAAACAGGTAAAATGATTGCGATACCTCGGCATAAAGGTGATATTCCAACAGGAACAGCGCATAATATTCTCAAAGAAGCAGGTCTAAAATAATAAAAGGAGGCATGAGCATGAAATATACATATCCCGCTATTTTTGAACACGATGATGGGAAAATAGGTGTCAGAGTTCCTGATATTTCCGGCTGTTTTACATTTGGAGAAACAATCACAGAAGCAATAGAGATGGCAGAGGATGCTATGGCTATGATGCTTGCTCATTATGAAGATCATCGGCAACAAATCCCGAAGCCGAGCGATATATCCAAAATCAAAACAAAAAACGGATTTGTGAATTATGTAATAGCGGATACTGATGCCTGGCGTAAACAGTTTTCTGAAAAGTCAATAAAGAAAACCGTTACCATTCCGGCATGGTTGAATTATAAAGCGGAAGAAGCCGGAGTGAATTTTTCTCAAGAACTGCAAAACGCATTAAAAGCAAAACTGCATATTGCGCTCTAATGTATTCTATAAATAATTTTTAACTATTCTTTTCTTGTTTCTCCAAAGTCCGGCAATGTATTACACCGGACTTTTTTACGTTCTTTCAATTTGTGTTACGCACTGCCGGTATTTTATAATCACTTAATAAGAATACAAGGGGGTGAGGGCTGGGCATGGCTGAAAAGTGGGAGCGGCAAGAGGGCGAAAGCGCAAGACAATACGCATACTTTCTCGCTTACCTCGATATGGGGGCGCTGCGGACAATTCTAAAAGTACAAGAAAAGACTAACAAAAGCCTAACATATTTGAACACTTTATCATCTCGTAACAACTGGCTTGCCCGTGCTGACGCTTATGATCGCTATATTGATGAAATTACCCGCAAAGAAAATATCGAGGCAATTAAGAAAGCAAACAAAGAAAACATACAGCTTGCACAAGCCATTAAGTTCATTGTAGGCAAAAAAGCGCAAGCACTCATTAGCAAGATAAAAGATGCGGGAAGTGATACGGAGAGTCTAGCCGAAGTTATAAACGAATTATCATGGAATGTCTTACCGCAGCTTGCGAATATGGCCGTAGAGATAGAGCGCAAAGCGTATGGTATGAATGATGAACTACTCAAAATCTCGGTTGAGGAGCACTCCGGCATGGAGGACGTTGAGGTGAACATATCACTTAAAAAAGCAGCGTTACGGGAAAAACTGATGCCGGTTGCAGATAAGAATAGCACTCAAGAGAACACCCCATGAAAACCGAAACAACTCCCGCAACAACACCGGTAAAAACCGGCTGGAAGTGTATCGACGACCGGACGCTTACCGCCGATATGCTCAGGTGCGACAGGGAAGTGCAAGAAGCGTTTATCAATGGTCTTACCCCCGCAGAGCTTGATGCGCTGCCATTCGATTGGGGCTTTTGGGCACGTGATGATCAGCTGCCGCCAAAAGACTGGATAACCGGAAAAAAATACATCTGGTGCCTGCGCTGCGGGCGCGGCTGGGGGAAGACGCGGACGGCAGGACAGGCAATCATAGAAGCGGTGCGGACAGGTAAATACAAACACCTCTCACTATGCGGTGCAACCGCCGAAGAAGTGCGCGATATTATGATTAACGGTGAATCAGGGCTCGCTCGCTACTGCCCGCCATCTCTTGGTATGGTCTATAAGCCGTCAATCAAAAAGGTGTTTTTTAATAATGGCGCGGTAATCAGTATTTTCTACGGTTCCGAGCCGGAAAAATCGAGAGGGGCGCAGTCTGATTGGCTGTGGTGCGATGAAATCCATAAATGGCAGTATCCTGAAAGAACCTTTGATAACCTGCTGCTCGGTTTACGCTTAGGGAGTAACCCTTTATGCGTGGTAACGAGTACGCCGAAACCAACCGCCTTTACGAAGCGGCTTGAAGGGCTTACCAATAGCGAAGGGAAGCCGTGCGTACAGGTAACGGTCGGCAGTACCTACGAGAATAAGGGCAACCTTTCACCGGCGTTTATCAGTACGATTGTCTCAAAGTACGAAGGGCAGCAGGAACTGTATGCGCAAATACTTGACGATAACCCCAACGCCCTCTTCAAAAAAGACTGGATAGAAAATAACAAGGTTGACGCTTTACCGCTTATTGCAAATCGCTACCGTATTATCGTCAGCGTCGACATGTTGAAAACTGTACTTCCTGAGTACAGTTTTCAACGGCGAGTTTTAGTCTTACGCCTAAAACATCGCTACTGAATGGAACCACCGCCATCCATGGCGGTGCTAAAAGGTGTGTTTAAGCAGACTCAAACCATACCGGCATTATCACGGTATTAGAGGGCAGCGCCCCCCAGCGGCTTATCAGTGCATCTCCCATTCAGCACAAAAACGAAAGCCACTACTATGTGCTCTCCGATGCATCGCTTATCGGCACACCGCATCAGTGGGGCTTAACGGTAAAGGCTGCGGCTGAAACACAGAAAGCCGATACGGTTGTGATCGAGGATAACCAAGGCGGTCAATTTTCTGTTGTACCTCCCTGTACAACAGAAAATGTCGAGTTTTGCCTGTCGGCAAAACGTCGCATCTGCTCAGGAACCACCGCCATCCATGGCGGTTTTAACTGAGCGCAACTAGTAAGTGGTTCAAAGAAAAATAGTTGCTGTAAGTTCTCTGCACTATGCGCGGGCGCTTAACGCATCAACCCTCTGCGAGCAGGGGCGTATTCATTTCTACC
>JBQNBR010000110.1:0-4469 GCA_052169815.1 Treponema sp. | reverse complement strand
GTTTACTCTAAGTGCTAATGAGCCATTACCAATTGATACTGGCTCATTTGGTAATGCTTAACTAAAACAGCCGGTAGTATGGTTTCGATGCTGCACGATAATCGCTGAATCAGGATTATCCTGCTCTGCAAGCCCTGTCTGAATAAGCGGATAGATCAATGCTTGCGCAGTAGGGTAGCGGTTAAAAATAAGCAGCAAGGCAGAGTCCCGAAATGCTTCCATCATGTAAAAATCCCCGTCGCTATCGCCTGCAATCAAGATAGGCGGCTTATCACCATGCTGAGGCGCAATGCACGCTTGTATGGTTATTGCTTTCCCTTTTCCGCAAGGATAGGGCACCGCAGTATCCCGTTCGATACTTACCCGTCCCGCTGCATCCATCTTTTGCCTTCTGCCGAATACCTGTTCAGGCTGTAGATTGTAGCCGTATTTTGGGTTACACGCGAAAACGCGGACAAGCTCTTGCTGCGAAGCGGAGCACACATATGGCGTAATACCGTACTGGCGCAAAAGATGCAGCAATTGCTGCATTTCAGGTTGTATCCGTATCCCCGTTGCATAAGAGACCGTGACCACCCCCGTTTTCCCTGCACAATCGATGGGCGATGTTATCTCATAGTGTGCAATGGGGAGCTGCAAAGCAGTATCGATGCTTGTTTCAGTAAAGTGGGTTAATTCCTCTAAAGTCATACCGGCTGTTAATGACTGTGCAATATCTACCGAAGCAATGTGCTCCGCACAGCTACCTAGCATAAGTAGCTTGGCTTTAAAATCGAGGTATTCATGCGTTTCATGTATCTTGTCAAGCGGCAGCGAACCGTTGAGGCCCTCATAGGCGTTGTACAAAAAACGGTATCGAGCATCTAAATCTTCCCACACATCCTGCGCAGTTATGGCTTTTTCGCCGTTCATATACACCATATGCGCATTCTTCAAAGGAGCGTCTTGGGAAATACCGGAGCGAATTGCACATGCAAAGGCTTCTGGAGTTACCTTAAAATACAGTTGTTCAATCTGCTGTATAAAAAAAGAATACTGTACATCAAAAAAAATACACGTAAAATCCCAATCAAACACGGCATAATTATCCGCATGCGCATGGTCAGAAATCATACGTGCCAAACGTTTCCTGTTGTGGCTTTCCCAATTACCGGATAAAAGCGGTTCTCTGTTAGCTGTCATACAAGCGCTCCTTATCTATAGCCCTGTTCTGAAATTGAAGTTTCTGCACCAGATCTTATAAACAAGCTGCAGTATACTACAATCGTGCCTAGTGATAAAAGAGTTTCGTAAAACACAAAGCTATACACATCACGAGGGGGTGCCTTGGTGGTATTGCTTTTTTTTACCGGATATTGTATTGTACTATACAGGTTATAACATAAGGAGATGAGAATGAAACGGATTTGCATAATGCTTGGTGCGCTTTTTTTGTGTACCCTCCAGCTATCGGCGCAGGAAACTGCAACCACAGCTGCACCGGAGGATTCAGGGACAACAGAAGCAGCGGTCAAAACTGAGGTAGACGTCGGTACTACTGCAGCGAAACAAAAGGATTATTATTTTGAACGGCGACAAGTCTTTCAAACATATCCACATGCCTTTGGTTTTGATGGAAATCATTTTTTTGGTTATGGTATCACGTATCAACACTGGTTTCCTAATGGCTTCGGCTTTAAAGTAATTGGCGGAGGCGATATAAGCTACTATAAACGTTCTTTTGGCAGCTATAACGTACAAGTAGCATTCCAAAAGCTGCTTACCTGGTCTGACCTTTTCTTTGGATGGAGCGAAGCAGGGATCTATCTTAATGTGCTCGCCGGTCATCGGGGTACAGTAGATCATAGTATCCGTCCTACAGGCACAACTCCGCAGCTGACGTTTAAAACTGGCGGTGGTATAGGGCTTGGTATAGAGTGGGCACTCGGGGGGCGCCTTTCTTTCTCGGGGGAAGCAATGATGCTTGCAGCCTACCCTTTAGAAGTAACGACAGTTGGCTGCTGGGGTATAAAATTCCGCTTCTAAACACTACGAGAAGTTACTGCAAAGAGAAAACGGCAAGGAAGCATACCGTTTCCTTGCGGATAAATGTTAAAATATAGTGCCTACAATATCGGCGGCAAGAGAATTTCCCCAGAAAAACCCCTTATCAGTGAAAATAGAGCGATCTGCACCCTGCTTTTGGTGTATCAGCCCTTCCTTTTCCAACCGCGGTATGATAGACAAAGCTTTGTTACGTTCTTCTTGAGTTAAAAGCTCTGTTGCAATGCTGCCTTCTTGTAATAATCCTGAAAACCGTTTTATTCTTTTGTATTCCGGCTTTACCGACATGCCCACCGTTTTTAAGGGAATAGCCTGCTCTGTAAACGCGTCGTGCTTTAGCGGATTCATAAAGGAAGTGCTATTGATAGAACCACCGGCTCCTGCACCAACCGGAAAGATATCGCCTGCGGTATGGCCTGAGCGGATATACTCATAATTATCCCTTCCCGGTTTTACCAGCTTGGTAATTTCCAGAAAATCGTACCCCGCCTTTCTGCTTTCATCGACGATCGCTAAAAAGAACCGTGCATCATTTTCAAATTTCTTTTCGGCAGTGTCCTGATAGAGCGCCCCTATTTTGGAGCCGCCCGACACTATCAACGAATAGAATGAAAAACCGGCAACATCCAAAGCAAAAGCTCTCTGTAAATCTTCTCGTACCATTGCCTCTGTTTCATGCGGATAATTGTAAATAATATCGATATTCACATTTTTAAATCCCGTTGCAAACGCTTTTTTTATCAAAGTTTCAACTTTTTTGCCTGAACCTATCCTACCGAGCGTCTTGCGGCCTTCATCATTAAAGGTTTGCACACCAATACTAAATCTATTTAAGCCGTTTTGAAAAAGCACCTTCAGTTTCTCATCATCCAATTCAGAAACCGTGCTTTCCATTGATATTTCGGCATTTTTATCAATATTAAAATTGCGATATAGAGCTTGTAGTAGGGAAGCAAGCTGATCTGACGGCAAGGCTGTCGGAGTACCGCCGCCAAAATAAATGGAAGTAATCGTTGACGTTTTCACATACTCTGTTTTCCCATATGCTTCAATTTGCCGTATGACGAGATCTGCATAATCATCGGGGATAGGATTGATAGTTCTTCTCATATTGCAGAAGCTGCATATTTTTTTACAATAGGGTATATGGATATAAATAGACTTTTTGCCTTGGTCGGTATTTGGCTGCGCTAACGTTTGCTCCAAGCTGTGCATACCGGCAGTGTATTTTGAAAAATCCATGTGTACATCATGTTGCGATTTTTTCCGCTCTTTATACGAACAATCTAACAGTTCCGTTATTGTCATAAAACCCTTTTATGTTCACTGAGATACTTTAGATACGAACTCTTTAAAAACAGCTTGTGCGTTTTCAAAGTCCTTCGCATCGGGGTGCCGTGCAGCCTCCTGATGTCGCTGCATTCTTGCTTCATCCATATAGTGCGGATGCCCTTTGGGAAGATCTTTAAACTTTTCTGTTAGCGTAGGATCAATTTTCCCCTGACAGCAAAAAGCACTTATGATTTCATTATGATGCTCAGTGAATAACTCAACCGATTTAGCATGACAATCTTGCGCGTGTTTGGAATCAACGTAAGCGCCGAGCGTAAAAAAGTACCCAATCTTTTTATTTTTGAGCGTGCTTATAAAGGTCAGCGCCTCTTTATTCGGTAGCCCTTGATCCACCCAAAAACCAACAATAATTGCATCGTATTTATCCGTATTTTTTACTTCACGTATTTTTAAAAAGTCACTTCCTTCCGGTAAAATTTGCGCAATCGTTTTTGCAACTGCCTCTGTATTGCCTGTTTTACTAGAATATGTTAACAGTATATTCATCTCAAACAACCTCCCTCATTCTTTTGAAAAGCTCTAAAAACCTCAGTTTTTTGCAGCGGTCCTTTTATGTTTCCGTTTGGTAAGAATAATCGGAAAACCCTCTTCCCGATCGTACATCACTTCACAATCAATATTATACACTTCTTTTAAAAGGCTTTGCGTAAAAATATCTTTCGGCTTGCCTTGTTTAAAAAGCATTCCATTTCTTAATACAATAATTTCATCACTATATTGTGCCGCTTGATTGAGATCATGCAATACCATAATAATGGATAGATTAGTACGTTTGTTCAAGTCGTAAATGAGATCCAAAAGCTCAAGTTGATAGCCAATGTCCAAATAGGTAGTCGGCTCATCCAATAACAGCACCTGCGGTTGCTGCGCCAGTGCCATCGCAAGCCATACCCGCTGCCGTTCTCCGCCTGAGAGCATACATACTTTTTTTTCTGCAAAATTTAGTAAATCTGTTTGCTGCAGCACGTGCTGCAAAATAACTTCGTCCTCTTTTTCAAATTGCTGATACCATTTTTTATGCGGACATCTGCCGAAATAGATAAGGTTTTTTACTGTAATATCCTCAGGAGAGA
>JBQNBR010000109.1:0-4485 GCA_052169815.1 Treponema sp. | reverse complement strand
AGCTACTAGCTGTTCTATTTCGTGTGCACAGGGAGCTTCTATTCTCTAACATACTCTTTTACCCCATACACTAAGGAGGTTGCTATGAACTTAGACCGATTACGCGATAAAATCAAAGCAGGAGAGCTGTTTATAGAACAAACACCGAATTTTCCTTTTATATTATGGTACAAAGAAAAAGCAAATACACCGGAACACACCTGCAGCGATTTTTTTTCCGCTTGTATTAGCTGTACAAGCGGTGCTTCTTCAAGCTGCGCATACTCAGCTTGCACTCATGCGTGCACTGGTCGAAACACCTAAATAAGGAGGCTATACTATGAATCTGAATGCACTGCGGTTGGCTATTCATAAAGCCAAATTAACCAATATACAATTACAACAGCTGATTGCCTACCGTACATTGCTTTCTGCAGGAACAGGAGAAAAAAAAGAAGCCGGCTTTTGTATTGCAGGTTTTATTGGCTGTTCAGCAGGATGTCAGCCGGGCTGTTCCGGAGATATCTGCACACAAGGCTGTACTACAGGCGGCTGTACTTCAGGCGGTTCAATGCGATAGACTGTTCCTGCCGGCTCGCTCTGTTTTCTACCGATCAACGGCAAACATCAGCTGATACTCTCGTGCTGCTTTTTTACTTCAATATTATAAGACATATTTTATTATACCATAAGGAGGATTCCGGTATGCAATCGTTTTCTGCACAAGCAAAACTTATTTACAATCCTGAGCTGCGCTTCCGCAACGAAGGCACCCGCTGTATTGCCTATTCGATAGATGATTTTTTCTTTTCGCCGGATCATGTAACGGTGCTCTTGCCGCAGGAGGTAATTATGCTGCTCCTGTTTGACGGCGAACACACACTGGAAGAAACGGCGCAGAATATGGCCTATGTGTTCGGCATTCAGGAAACGCCTGAGCAAAGCGGCACGGAACCTCCCTCTCTAACCAAAATCCTTAAAAATTCCGTGGAATCCCTTGAACAGCGTATGAACTTCAGCCCGCTCGTTGTAGAAGCGGCAACCGTACCGCCGGCGCTGCTGAAACAAACGCAGGAACGCTATCCCGATCCCAGCGTCTTTGTTATCCCCAAAGACAACATTGTGTTCGATCCGCGCGATTTACGGCTGCATCAGCCGCTGTCGGTTAATTACAATGTGATGACCTCTTGCGGCTTCCGCTGCAAATACTGTTACCATCCGCTGGTTGCCGTGCCCGATCTTATTCCGCTTGAGCGGCTTAATACCATCTTTGCGGAGCTTAAAAGCATGGGCTGCGAAAGCTTCATGCTTACCGGCGGCGACCCGATGCTCCGCCCCGACATCGATGAATTGATGCAGAGCCTGTACCGGCACGGCTTACTATATTCGCTTTCAACCAAGTCCGTTATTTCCGCTGAGCGCATCAAAAAACTGCACGAAACGGCGGGCTTGCGCGGTATGCAGATCAGCCTCGATTCAGCGGATTCCGAAACGGTGCAGCACCTTTTGGGCATTAAAAACGGAGACTATCACTGCAATGTCATCAAAATGATACAAAATTTACAGGCAAACGATATTGAAGTGCGGGTAAAAGCGGTACTGACCGCCTACAATGCGGACGGCATCGGCGAGTATTTGACCATGCTGAACGATTTGGGCATTAAGCGGATGCAAGTGGTGCAGTACGGCAGAAGCGGCACCCGCCACACCGACGATCTGTACCCGAGCGACGAGCAAATGGAGCGGGCAAGCGTGATTGTCCAGCAGTTTAAACAGGACCATCCCGATATCGAGCTTACCGCAGGCGGCTTTTCAAAAGCATACGACGAGCCGGTGGTGGTTGACAAAGTTACGCCGGAAAACATATTCGCCAAACGGGCAATCTGCAATGCGGGCAGGTTTTCACTGACGCTCATGCCGAACGGGGAAGTGTTTGTGTGCGAACAGCTGCCTTACGATAAAAAATACGTCATCGGCGATCTCCGTACACAGAGCGTTGCCGAATGCTGGAACGGCGCAGGGGTAAAAGCGTGGCTCAGCCCGCCCAAACGCAGCATATTCCCTGAATCCTCGCCGTGTAAAACCTGCCCGGAAGAATACTATACCGAATGCCACACAGTGTATAGCCGTTGTTTGCGCTTTATTAATGAAGTAACCGGCTCCGCCGACACTGCCGACATCAAATGCCCCCGCATGACCTTTCCCAAAGTGCGGATAAGCTAAAGATACATTAAGGAGGAACTTATGAACAAAAAAACGGGAATGATACTGATAGCGTGCGCTCTCTGTATGTTCAATTCGTGTAATCTGACCGCTCAAACGGCTACGTTTGAACGGGACGCAGTGCTTACGGCTGCAACGGTTCAAGCATTTGCCGAACACCATGCAGCGCTTTTTTCCGATATTAGAAATACCCGCGAAGGGAACTGGCTTGCCATACCGCAAAACAATATCAGCCCGCGGGAAATGCTGAATAACATAGCCGAATCGGTACCGCCTAAAAGCATACAGGCAATCTTTAAGCAGTACGGTCTTGATCCGGCAAAAGGCCATCTGCAAATTGCCGTTATGCAGTACGGAATTGTGGCGCTTGAAATAGAAGAAGCGCTTACGGAAGTAGCGGCACTTGAACGGACAAAACGGGAACAAGCAGCCGATAAAAAAGTTGCCGCATATTTAGGCGAGTTGAAAAGTCAGATAAATTCGGCCGATCTCAGCCTTATCCGCGCCTACCGCACGCAGCTGCGGCCTATCTTTAATACCGGCGATTAAACCGATGGGGTCAAAACCGTCTCGATCTGCGTTATACCGCTGGACTGCCGTATTCATGCAGCCTTTTTTTATAACGATCGGCGGCATTACCGCCTTTACGTTTCTGGGAAACTATATCGGAACCTATGAACCGCTGCTTACCGGACGAATTATCGATTGCCTTACTGCGAAAGATAGCACGCTCTTTTGGCGCGCTATTGTGCTCGTAACTGCTATTCAGCTTGCAGGCCTTGCGTTTTCGCTTATCGGCTCGTGGATACAGTATCTGCTGCAAAAGAAGATCACCGTATACACTGAATCGCGTTTGTTTTTAACGGTTTTGCACACGCCGCCTTCCGCCGCAGCAAACAGAGGTAAGATACTCAATGTATTTCTCAGCGATCTTGCTGCAGTAACCGGTATCTATACGCAGCAGCTGCCTGCGCTGGCGATTTCCGCCGGCACCATGGCTGTTATCGGCTTTCGGCTTATGCGGATCGACGGCTTCTTTTTCGGCTTAACGGTAGTTTTTTCTATCATTCCGGTATTTCTTGCGCACTATTTCGGGAACAAGCAGGCAGCGGTAACGGAGGTGCAGCGTAAACAGCAGGATCAGTATACCGCTTTTATCAACGAAGCGGTAACCGGCTTGCATGAAATTAAAAACTACTGTGCCACACGGTTTTTTAAAAAGCGGTTTCAGCTGCTGCTTACCGACATTTTTTCATATCTAAAAAAATCTACTTTTTTGGATATGCGCGCATCTGCGGCATCGTTTACTGCAAACTTTGTAACCAATATGGCTCTTTTTATTATCGTCGGCTATTCGGTACTCACCGGTAAAAACACTGTCGGTACCATCGTATCCGCACTGATGTACTCTCAGCAGTTCCGCTCGCTTGTTTCATCCTGTGCAGACACCTACAAGGGCATGCTAATAGCACTTGTTTCCGCAGAGCGCTTAAAAGACTGCTTTGACGTTCGCACCGGAGCAAACGGCATTGCGGTACAGCAAACGGAAGCGGCACACAAGGAGCTCCGCGTTACTGACTTATCGTTTTCTTACACCGGCGATCGGTTGCTATTTCGGCATTTTAATGCGGTATTCACCTTTCCGCATTTATACACCGTAAAAGGAGAGAACGGCTGCGGAAAAACCACGCTCTTGAATATTATTGCAGGCATCCTTCGTCCGGCGCACATGGAAAACGGCGCATCAGGCATACCGCATAGCGGAGCCGGCACACACGGAACACCGCAGGGCAGCGGAACCATCACGTTTGACGGTTTCAGCTCTTCCGCCGTCGCGTACGTTAGTCAAAATCCCTTTATCTTTTCCGACACCGTATTGCATAACCTCACGTTGGGAAAGTCCATAGCCGAGACGGAACTTACTGCAGTGCTGGATAAAACACGGCTCACGAACGTTATTGTCGCACTCCCGCACGGGTTGGAAACAACACTCGGCGGAAACGGACATACCCTTTCGCAAGGGCAGCGCCAGCGGCTTGCGCTTGCACGGTGTCTGCTGCACGGCTCAGACATCATCCTGTTTGACGAAGCGGAAAACGCGCTCGATTCCGAGAGCGCTGATGCTTTGGAACGCATCCTTTCAGAGCTGCGGACCTCAAAGCTCATCATCATGGTAACACATGGCAGTCGGTACGATCATATCGCGGACAAAGAATTACGGTTAAATTTGTCAGGGAAATCAATTTTTGTCTAAAAGCGGTAATAAGTCGTAAGGATTCATAA
>JBQNBR010000108.1:0-4882 GCA_052169815.1 Treponema sp. | reverse complement strand
AAAACTTGAAGATAAAAACGGTACAAGGACGTACCGTTTTTATCGCAACATCGCATAAGGAATCTAAGGAAGACCTCTAAAAACTCCAGTTTTTAGAGGTTCCCTTAAGAGCATTTGAGGACGGAATGACAAAGAAACACAAAAAAGAACACAGCACTGCGCCGGAAGAGCAAAATTCGGAAGCAGCCGGTTCCGCCGGCGATGAAAACGGAACGGGTACTCCTGCGCAAGGAACTGCAGCTGAAAGTGGTGCCTGCACTACGCCGGACTTTGAAGCTGAAAAAGCTGCGCCGGCTGAGGAAGACAAGCTTTCGGCTCTCGAAGCTCGCTGCAAGGAGCTGCAAGATCAGTATTTGCGTAAGGCGGCGGATTTCGACAACTACCGTAAGCGGATGATTCGGGAAAAACAAGAGGCGATTGCTTATGCTAATACCAATCTGCTGCTAGACCTTTTGCAGGTGCTCGATGACTTTGACCGTGCAATCGAGGCGGGAGGGGTGCCGGAAGAAGGTTCTCAGGCTGCAGCGTTTACACAGGGCGTGTTGATGATACGCAACGGCATGGCCTCGCTATTAGAATCGAAATATGATTTGCACTATTATGAATCGGTGGATCAGGTTTTTGATCCTGCCATTCACGAAGCGGTTAGCACGGCTGTTTCCAAAGAGGTGAAAGAGCCTACGGTAGGTGCCGAGCTGCAAAAAGGATATAAATTGAAGGATCGGGTATTGCGTCCTGCAAAGGTGATGGTCTATATGCCCGAAGCCGAAACGCCTGACGCCGCTACTCAGGCTTAATGTGTTATAAAATCAACAACCCCGACGCAGAGCATCGGGGTATGTTGTTCTCATAAGGTGGTTGCAGTCGGGCTTTAATACCCTTTGTTACGACGCTAGAAGCGTCGGGGTATTAAACCCTCCGCACGAATAAAAGGAGATTGACTATGGGAAAAATTATTGGAATTGACTTAGGCACCACAAACTCCTGTGTTGCCGTTATGGAAGGGGGAGAGCCTGTTGTTATTCAGAATGCTGAAGGCGGACGCACCACGCCGTCTATCGTTGCGTTCAAAAAAGATGAGCGGATTGTCGGTCAGCCGGCAAAAAACCAGATGGTCACTAACCCTGACGGTACCGTTTATTCTGTAAAACGCTTTATAGGCCACCGGTATAATGAATTAACTGAAGAACTCAAGCATGTTCCCTACAAATTAGTTGAGCAAAGCGATGACGTTCGCATTGAAATCGACGGAAAAAAATACTCCACGCAGGAAATCTCTGCATTTATTTTGCAAAAAATGAAAAAAACAGCGGAAGACTATTTGGGAGAAACCGTAACCGAAGCGGTTATCACAGTGCCTGCTTATTTTAACGATGCCCAGCGTCAAGCAACCAAAGATGCGGGAAAAATCGCCGGACTTGATGTGAAGCGTATTATCAATGAGCCTACCGCAGCCTCGCTTGCGTTCGGGTTCAATAAAGATTCCAAAAAAGAGAAGACGATTGCCGTCTATGACCTCGGCGGCGGTACCTTTGATATCTCCATTTTGGAGTTGGGCGACGGCGTGTTTGAAGTAAAGTCCACCAACGGCGACACGCACTTGGGCGGCGATGACTTTGATAACCGAATCGTTGAATGGCTGGAAAAAGAGTTTCAGGGTGAGTACGGCATCGACCTTTCCAAAGACCGCATGGCGCTGCAGCGGCTCCGCGAGGCGGCGGAAAAAGCCAAGATCGAGCTTTCAAGCCGTGCCGAAACGGAGATTAACTTGCCCTTTATTACCGCCGATGCAAGCGGGCCTAAGCACTTGCAGAAAACGCTTTCGCGGGCAAAGTTCGAGCAAATGACCGACGATTTGTTTGAGCGCACTAAGGAACCGTGCCGCAAGGCCTTAAAGGATGCCGGTATAAGCGCTGATAAAATCGATGAAATCCTTTTGGTAGGCGGTTCAACCCGTATGCCGAAGGTGGCGCAAATCATCAAGGAAATCTTCGGTAAAGAAGGTTCCAAAGGAGTAAACCCTGATGAGGCAGTTGCTGTCGGTGCGGCTATCCAAGGCGGTATCTTAGGCGGCGATGTAAAGGATGTACTTTTGTTGGATGTAACGCCGCTTTCACTCGGTATCGAAACCATGGGCGAAGTCTTTACGCCGCTTATCAACCGGAATACCACCATACCGACCCGTAAGAGCCAAGTGTTCTCGACAGCAGCGGACGGTCAAACTGCCGTTTCCATCCACGTACTGCAGGGAGAGCGGAGCATGGCAAACCAAAACCGCACCTTGGGCAGATTCGACTTGGTGGGTATCCCTCCTGCACCGCGCGGTGTGCCGCAAATCGAAGTTACCTTCGATATCGATGCAAACGGCATTGTGCACGTTTCAGCAAAAGACCTCGGTACGGGCAAGGAGCAGCATATCCGCATTGAAAGCTCAAGCGGTTTAAGCGAAAGCGAAATTGACCGTATGGTAAAAGAGGCGGAAGCCAATGCCGAAAGCGATAAAAAAGAGCGCGAAAAAATAGAAGCCCGCAACGAAGCCGATTCCCTTATCTATCAAACGGAAAAATCCTTAAAGGAAATGGGTGATAAGGTAAATAGCGCCGACAAGCAGAAAATCGAAGATGCAGTGGCGGCGCTCAAGCGTTCGCTGGAAGGAGGCGACACGGCGGACATCAAAGCGAAAACCGAAAGCTTGCAGCAAGCGGCCTACAAAATTGCCGAAGAAATGTACAAGCAGCAAGGAGCCAATGCCGGTGCGGCCGGAGCTGCCGGTTCCGCAGGCGGGCAAGCTGAAAGCGGGACAGCCAAGGGCTCTGCAGATGATGTGGATTACGAAGTAGTAAAAGACGACGATAAATAGGGCAGCGCTAAAAACTGAGGTTTTTAGAGGTTCCCAGTTAATTCATTTGTTGAAAAACCGCTGTTCTTTTCTATAAATAGCGGCACTTGTAATGCAAGCGCTCTATATTCATAGGGATAGCGGTTTTTTTATTCAGGCAGCGCTAATGAGAATACCTGATGATAGACCATAAAGACATTGGAGCGTATTTTGGCACAGAGAGATTATTATGAGGTTTTGGGTGTAGGCAAAACGGCCTCCGCTGACGAAATCAAAAAAGCGTATCGAAAACTTGCAATACAATATCACCCTGATAAAAACCCCGGCGATAAAGCGGCGGAAGATAAGTTTAAAGAAGCTACCGAAGCCTACGAAGTGCTTATCGATGAGAAAAAACGCGGTATTTATGATCAATACGGTTTTGACGGCGTTAAAAATATGGGAGGCGCAGGCGGATTTGATCCTTCCGCCTTTCAAGGTTTTGAAGATATCTTTAGCGGAGGCTTTTCGGATATTTTTGAAAACTTGTTCGGTGGAGGAGGCTTCGGAGGTTTTGGCTCTTCATCATCGCGGCGCAAAGGGCCGGGGCGGGGCGCCAACCTCCGGTACGATTTGGAAATTTCATTTACCGATGCAGTGTACGGTAAAAAAGCTGAGATCAACTATTCGCGCGATGAACAATGCAGCGAATGCCATGGTTCGGGCAGCGCCGCAGGCAGCGGACGGAAAACCTGTCCCGATTGTCAAGGCACCGGACAAATACGGCAGAGTAACGGCTTTTTTTCCATTGCTAGTACCTGTAGACGTTGCGGCGGCGAGGGGGCTATCTTGGAGCACCCGTGCAAAAAGTGCGGCGGTTCCGGCTTGGAACGCAAAAAGCAGAAAATACTCATCACTATTCCGGCAGGTGTTGAAGAAGGCAAGCGGATCACTATTCCCAATCAGGGCAATGCTGGAAGCGGCGGCGGCGCATACGGGGACCTCTACGTGTTCATCTTTATCAAGCCGCACCAGTATTTTGAACGCAGCGGGAACGACCTCTATTGCGCTGTCCCTATTTCTATCACACAAGCGGCGCTCGGCGGAGAAATCACGATAAAATCGCTCAACGATAAAGACATCACGGTAAAAATCCCTGCAGGAACGCAATACGGAAGTCAGATAAAGATAAAAGGGGAGGGAGTCCCCGCGGCATCAGGCCGTACCGGCAATTTGTATATTAAGGTGGCGGTGAACATCCCTACCCGTTTGTCCTCAAAAGCCAAAGCATTGCTTACTGAAATAGCGCGTCTTGAAGGAGAAGAGACCAAGCCGCATTTGATGGCCCTTTCCAACCGCTCATGATCTTGCCGTATGTGCTGCAAGGGTTTGAATGATGCCTGCGATTAGTAGTAGTGATACTTCTCGCAGGTATTTTTTTTCATCCACTTTTTCACACCTTACTCCTTTTAACAAAGATTTAAACACCGGTGCAACGCGCCTAAGGCTATACTATCGCATATTTGACACACAAATAGCAAAGGCTTACTGTTTTTGCGGCAGGGTCTCTAGCTGTGAGCAGATACTAAAACAGTTATTCGTGCGGAAGATTTAATACCCCGACGCTTGCGTCGGGGTTGTTGATTTATTTCATCATTGCAGTATAGTTTATATGATGTTTTCTTGCGTAAGTAATGAAATCTTTTTCTTCCTGCGTTACACGGATTTGAAACTTTAATGGAGATCCAAATTTCTGTTTTCTTCCGGCATTTTCTCTTGCTCCGCCATGTCTCAATTCTTTTTCATAAGCTGCAAGTCCAGATGTTTTCATATATTCTTCTTCAGATATAATCTTTTCATCAGGTGTAACTTCTGCTTTCAATTTCTTAACAACATAACCTTCTGAATCTTTTATATATACATATTCCATAATCAAACCTCCTTCAAACGATTTTCTGCAAGTTTTATTCGTGCGGAGGGTTTAATATCCCGACGCTTGCGTCGTAACAAAAGGGTATTAAAGCCCGACTTCCTGTCTAGCGGTTTGCTTTTAGCAAACCGCTA
>JBQNBR010000107.1:0-5052 GCA_052169815.1 Treponema sp. | reverse complement strand
CACAGCAGGCGGCACCGACGGCGCAATAAACGCTGGCGAAAGCGCACGCTCTTCCTGCAGCACAGCAGGCGGCACCGACGGCGCAATAAACGCTGGCGGTAGCGCACGCTCTTCCGGCAGCATAGTAGGAGGCACCGACGGTGCGATAAACGCTGGCGAAAGCGCACGCTCTTCCGGCAGCACAGTAGGCGGCACCGACGGCGCAATGTATGCAGGCTGTACACTCAACATGCTGTTTGACGCTTCCGGTACACGAGGAGATTCCACGAACTCAGGAGGTACACCGTTTGTTTGTGCATATCCTACTACGGTACCCCATGCTACTATAATAACAGCTGTAATTATTCGTCTTTTTTTCATATATGCTCCTTTCATGCTTGTTACAGCAGCGCTGCATTAGTGTCCATTTGAGGGAATCTCGAAAAACTCAAGCCTATCGGCTTGTTCTGTAAGGAAGTGAGTATCATATCCGCTAACGCGGATTGCGAAACAGTTTTTTGAGGTGAGCTTTGCTCACCGGTTTTCCTTGAGCTTTTTTGCGATGTAATTCCATACGTATCGATTTTATAAAGACTTATAGAATTACTCGTTATCAGCTTCGCTGATGAGGCATCTTCTAAAAATCCAACAAGGTTTTTTGCAGGTGCCTTTGAATTATTCAGTACTTCTTGTATTACCATTTTACCAATGAGCTGCCCCATGCTATACGCTTGCATCAGGGCATCTTTGTTTTGATGTAAGGCAACAGGTATTTTTTTTTCAAATACCGTACGCTCTGAAGTAAAATCGATCAATTTACAGTATATATTGTTCCAATCAACCGATTTCTCGGGTGAAGAGCTTGCTTTGTTACTTTCATATTCACAATATACAATGGTTAAATAGTCGATAGTGGACGCAAGAGCTTTATTCGATAAAAAATTATTTTCATAGCCTTCGTAGCCGTGTATATCATATGCAACATTAGTTGCAACCAGACCGCTGTCAAAACATACATCAAATAATGCCGTTTCCAGTGCAGCGGTCAGCTGTTTCGATTCTACAAGCGCATTAGTATCTTGCACGCAACAAAATCCTACTGTTTTCGCATACGCATTAACGCTTATCAACAAAGCTAACAGGAACACAACGAATCTATATTTTTTCATCCTATTATCCTTCTCTACGAAGTGTCATCGTTCTGGCTGTGGACGGCATTTTAAGCGGAAACCCAAAGGGAGAAAACACCGCAAATTCGGCTTTTCATCATGTAAAAAGGTAAACATAATGAATAAAACCCCACTCCTTTCATCGATGTTTCCCTAAATATCGGTAAAATATCAAAACAATAAAGATTAGGTTTTTAGATATCAGTAATGTTATATCGTCTTGTAAACAATGTGCAATTTCGTACTTTCCACTTATTCAATCGCGATATTTTCAGTTACAAGTTGTCCATTCAGTATTTTTCCATCCGATATATAGTACAGTCTCATCTTTGTGTTATCGGTTTTCGTGTAATCAATAACGTAAATCTGTCCAGCTTCGACTTTCATAGGATAATTACTTTCTGGTAGCCAATCACCGGTTTTGACGGCATCTTTGAGCAGATCATACGCACCGTCAAGCAGCCAAAACTCCCGACATAAAAAGTCCTTAAACCCAGTTAAGTCTTGTTTGCCGTAATAGTAAGCCTGATAGGCAGTATGCGCTGCGGTTATCGTATCCACACGGATAGGCTCCATTTCTTTAGCGAGCGGGCTTAGATCCTCCGTATTGAGATTACTTCCGTATAATGATTTTAATTGATTAGCCATGCAAGGAATAGCTCCGGTAGAATCAAGGGCAGCAACATTCGTATGCGCAGAACCGTATATACCCATAATATCGGCATTCTGCACTTTCTTGAGTTCGTAAACGAAATTTTCAACCATCATATTTTCACGGTATACCCTATCTTTCTGATTACCACCGTTATAATAAATAATTCCCTGCTGTATTATTTCTTGCGTGCGCAGATATGCTTGCTCGTTTTGTTGTTGTTGGCTTTCCAAATAACGCAAAAAGCGTTCTCCTGTACTGCCGTATTGATGACCGATATCGGTTCCATGGAAAATAGTTTCAGGACAATGCTCCTTTATGCGCATAAAAAAATCAAAGGTATAGGGATTATGAAAAGCTGTCCCTGCCCAATCGTTAAACACCTCTTCCAAAATGGTATTATCTTTCTCTTTTAACCACAGGGTAAGATACTCTGCCGTATAAGAAGGGAGCTCAAGAAATAAGTGTCGCACTCCTTTGTCGTAATATGAGTACCAAAGCTCAAGCTCTTTATCCGTTATTTTTTTATTGCCGTGCTGTTCACCGTACAAATAAATAGTTCCTGTATAGTCATTGCTGCACATAAAATCTGCTTCGTTTTTACCGTGCGCATATACAACAATTATTGAAACACAGCACATGCATAGCGCAGTCATATTCCGTATCTTCATCGTCACGCCTCTTTTAGTATGTATTACAACCTTCTATGCTGGCTCGGTACTACGCGAGAAATATCATCGGTTTTATCTACATAGAGAAAATGAGCATTCCGTAATACTTTGAAACCTTGTACACCGATCGGCAGTTTGCGGCCAAAATCCACGCTCTTATTATAGCACAGATAGCACGATTTTGAACATCACATTTCAAGGTAACCTATTCTGAAATGAAAGTTTCAGAATAGGTTTATTCTATTTCAGCAACTGTGGAAATCGCATGCATATTCGTACCGCCTTGATATGACGTGAGTACAGGATCGCTGATTCCTTAAAATGCAACAGTTGAAACAATGGTATCTAGCTTTATCATTATTTTTGTGCTATGCTCTTCTCATACTATTCCATTAATGAGGGAACGATGACAGCGTGCTATACGCATACCCTATCCAGGCATATAAAAAATATAAAATTATCGATATCTAAATATAGAGGAGGTTGTTTATGAATATAAAACTCGTAACATTATCCCATCAGTATAAAAACCAATTATTCGATATGGTAACGGAATGGAAAAAGGACATTGAAGCACATAACACGGACGGTTCACCGTGGGCGATTTTCCGCAATGACTTTCATGATTTTGACTATTATCTTGAAAATCTAGAGATAAAACAAGAAACGCCTGATGGCAAAGTTCCGGACACAACGCTTTTTGGTCTAGATGTAGCGAGAGATATTTTCGTTGGAGCAATCAATATCCGCCATTATTTAACTCAGGGCCTATTACACACGGGAGGCCATATTGGTTATGGAATCCGCCCGAGCGAAAAACGAAAGGGATACGCCACAGCAATGCTTGCCTTAGCTTTGCAGGAATGTAAAAAACTGGGAATAGAACGGGTGCTTATGACCTGCGATAAAACGAACATCGGATCAGCGAAAACGATAGTAAAAAACGGCGGCGTATTGGAAAATGAAGTGTGGGAAGAAGGAGTGCTCGAACAACGGTATTGGATCGATGTAAAAACCTTTGCCATATGCACTCAACAATAAGAAAATGGGCACACATTCGATACAGCTTTCACGTAGTTTTGCTTATTACACTATAAACTATACATTTTGGAGTGACATTATATGAAGTATGATTTTGACGAGATAATCGATCATGCTGCAAACTTTTCGGCAAAGGTTGAAGAAGCTTATTTACATTACGGTACCAATGAGGTAATTCCTTTGTGGATAGCCGATATGGATTTTAAAACAGCTCAACCCATCATAGATGCCATTATTGATAGAGCTCACCAGGGGATTTTCGGCTATACCTTTAGGCCTGATGAATATTTTAATGCCATTGCCGATTGGCAAAACAGACGGAATAATTATAGTCCGGATACGGCGCTCATGGCCTTCGCCCCGGGAGTTGTACCGGCCATGCGTTTACTTCTGCAACTGTTTAGTACTGAGCAAAACCGTATGATGATAACAACCCCTGTCTATCATCCCTTTACTAACATAGTTCTAAATACAAACAGAACGCTTGTAAATGTTCCACTCGTAACTGAAAATGGCGTCTACAAAATGAATTTTCAAGCTATTGAAGCTGAATTCAAAAAGGGCATTACGTTTTTTATATTTTGCAATCCCCACAACCCTGTCGGCCGTGTTTGGACGAAAAAAGAGCTTGAAACTTTAACTTCACTTTGTGTAAAATACAAGGTAAAAATAATTTCAGACGAAATCCATTCCGATTTGATATTTTCAGGGTATAGACATATTCCGACCGCTTCTATTTCGAAAAAGGTTGAAAAAATCACCTACACCCTGATAGCTCCCAGTAAAACCTTTAATCTTGCAGGTTTACAAGCCGCTACCATTATTTTTCCCAATGCGGAAGAAAAAAAACAATATGTTGCACATATAAAAGCAATGGATATAGCCCGTAATAATTGTTTCAGTCTTGTGGCAACGATTGCTGCCTATAGAAAAGGGGAAGAGTGGCTTAACCAAGTGATCGAATATATTCACGGCAATATGGAATTTATTTCCGAATATTGCAAAAATAACATACCCCTTTTAAAACCGAATAGACCTGAAGCTACCTACCTTTGCTGGATAGATGCACGAGCACTACAAATGAACGACGATGAACTCAAAAGATTTATGGTTGAAAAAGCAGGGCTTGCTTTAGGAAGTGGCAGAGCCTTCGGTGAAGGCGGAAGTGGCTTTGTTCGTTTAAACGCTGCCACTTCAAGACAGGTCATTGAAAAGGCTCTTATGCAGCTTACAGCTGCAATTAACAACCTCGCCTGAGAACTTCAGGTAGTAATAAATTAATAATTTTTCCGCACAAATAATTTTTTTCACGACTAGTGAACCTGTGTCCTCAATACCCAGGGAAATCAATTTTTGAAAAATGACACCGCAATCGAATGTATTTTATGATGTTTTTATAAAAAAACAGGACGTTTTCCAACATTTTTCTCATATTTTCAACTTTAAAATCTGTGAAAAGGGCAAAAATTGATTTCCGTGCGTGATACTGGGATATGAAGAGAGATGGTATCCGGCGTACTAAGAGGCAAGCAATCTAAAT
>JBQNBR010000106.1:0-5365 GCA_052169815.1 Treponema sp. | reverse complement strand
TGCCGGTTATTACCATTATGCTGCTGCAAGTTACCGGTTTACTGGGAGGAGCGATCATAACGGAAAGTGTGTTTGCCATTCCCGGAATTGGAACGCTGTCTATTTCCGCATTAACCAATCGGGATATGCCGCTCTTGCAGGGAACCATTATTTTATCAACAGCGCTCATTATTGCAGGCAACTTATTGGCGGATATTATCTGTGCGTTTATCGATCCGCGGATACGCGCTGCATAGCATAAGGATAGAGTACTATATGAGGAAATTCATGAAAGATTACCTAAAGCATGAACCGGGCGGTTTTTGCTGCTTTATAACGCTCCTTTTGATCATTATCCCCGCGATATTCGCTCCCTATTGTGCGCCGTATGATCCGTATGCAACAGATCTATCAAACAGCTTTGCAGTTCCGAGCTTTGCGCATCCGTTCGGTACTGATGAGCTGAACAGGGATATACTATCACGGATTATCTTCGGTACGAGAACGTCGCTTTTGATGGGTTTTGGCCCGACATCGATCAATTTAGTTGTAGGCGCCCTGATAGGGATGTATTCCGCCCTTTCAAATAAAATAATCGACAGCATTGTGATGAGAATTGCCGATATGATTTTATCGTTTCCCTTCATGGTCTTAGCGATGGCAATCGTATACAATTTAGGAGCAAGTTTGTTTCATTTATTTTTGGCCTTAATCCTTGTCGGCTGGGCGGTTATTGCCCGCGTTGTACGGGCAGAAACCATTGCATTAAAAGAAACCATGTATATTGAAGCGGCAAAAGCAATGGGAGCGGGGACGTTTACAATAATGATACGGCATATACTGCCCAATATTGTTCCGACTCTGCTTGTGCTTTATACCATGAGCGTACCGGGAGCAATCCTTTCGGAAGCAGGCTTAAGCTTTTTAGGATTCGGTGCGCAGCCGCCAAGCACCAGTCTTGGCGTCATGATTCAAAAAGGGAAGGGTTACCTTTTCGACGCGCCGTGGATTTCGTTAGCGCCGGGCTTTGTATTGCTCATCATTGCAATGAGCTTTAATTTTTTAGGCGACAGTCTCCGCCACTATTTTGATGTTAAAACGAGTAGGTAAGCAATGGACGCCGTTTTACAGGTGAGCGATTTGAACGTAAAATTAAAGAAAGCAAAGCGCGAACTCTTTCTAGTACATGGTATGACGATGAATATCGGCAAAAAACAAATTGTCGGTTTGGTAGGCGAATCAGGTTCCGGCAAAACAATGGCGGCGCTCGCAACAGCACGGCTGCTGCCTCCGTCAATTACAGCTGAGGGGCGCATTATGCTTGGCGATTACGATATACTTGCGCTCAAAAAGAAAGAATTGAACCGTATCCGCACAAAGGATATGAGCATCATATTTCAAGAACCGTTTCGAGCGCTCAATCCCCTGATACCGGTCGGCGTACAGGTGGAAGAAGTATTGAAAATACATACATCTCTTCCGCATCGGCAACGAAAAGAGCGGGTACTCCAGCTATTTGAAGATATCGGTTTGACTAATCCCGCACTGCGCTATTATGCCTATCCTCATCAGCTTTCAGGCGGCATCAACCAAAGGATTATGATAGCGATTGCTGCCATATTAAAGCCTCAGCTGCTTATTGCGGATGAACCGACGACGGCATTGGATGTTACCGTTCAAAAACAAATACTAACCTTAATGAAACGGCTGCGGGATAAAAACGGCGCCTCAATCCTTTTGATTACCCATGACCTCGCATTAGCGTCGGAAATTTGCGATTATATCTACGTGATGTATGCAAGTCAGATTGTTGAAAGCGGAGTCATTCAGTCCATTTTTTCAGCGCCGCAGCATCCGTATACAAAAGCGCTTTTACAGGCAATTCCCAGAGCGGAAGTTAAAATTGATCGGCTCGCTTCGATAGAAGGAACAATGCCGAAACCGGCAGCGGAGATAAAGGGATGTTTGTTTTATCCCCGCTGCAGTGAACGAACCGATGCATGTACCGCTCATCCTGTTCCATTGTACCAATTAGCAGGGAACCGGTGCGTCCGCTGCATCCGGCGGGTGGAGGAACTGTAACGTGACGGAACAATTATGTGCGATACGGAATCTGTCGAAAACATACCGTACCAAAAGTATCTTAGGCAAAACCCGCTGTGTATATGCGCTGAAAAATGTTACGCTTACGATCCATAAAAATGAAACATTGGCAGTAGTCGGCGAATCCGGATCCGGAAAAACAACTTTGGCAAGAATTCTTTTGGGTACCATAAAACCGGAAGCAGGCGTCATAGAATATCAGACAAAAAATCTTTTATCGCTAAGAGCGCGGGACAGAAAAAATATTCAGCGGAATATTCAAATGGTATTTCAAGATCCCTATTCCTCATTGAACCCTAAGCTGACAGTTAAAACGATTATATCGGAGCCGATACTGCTTTATAAAACGATCGCCGAAAAAAAGGAAATAACGCCGCATATCGCGCAGCTGCTTCGTCTCGTCGGTTTAAACGAAGCGTATCTTTCCAAATATCCGCCGAATATGTCCGGCGGACAACGGCAGCGGATCGGCATTGCGCGCAGTCTTGCCGTAGAACCTGAATTTCTCATCCTTGATGAACCGACTTCCAGTTTAGACGTTTCCACACAGGCGCAAATACTCAATTTGCTCATTGATATAAAGCGCAAAAAGCAAATGACCTATTTGTTTATATCGCATAACCTTGCAGTAGTGCGATATATTGCGGATAGAGTCTGTGTATTATATGACGGCGCCCTGTGTGAATTAGGTTTTGCCGATGACATATATGAGCGGCCGTACCATCCGTACACGGAATATCTGTTGCGCTGTATTCCGAAAATCGATTTTCATACGCAAGAAACAGCAGAAGAAGAAATCAAGGCGGCAGAAAAATCAGAGAAAGGCTGCCCTTTTTGCAATACATGCAATCGGCGGCTTGCGCTCTGCAGCACGGAAAGGCCCGGGAAAAAGCAGATCGGTACGACGGAAGTATATTGTTTTAATCCGATTACCTACTCATGAAGGAGAAAGCCCTCCAAAATATACACACAGGATGTACATTTTAGATGATGTAACGTAGTAGATGCCGCTCCTCTATTTGCGTCTATACCTTAAATTTCCTCACTTCCTCCGCCAAGCTTTCAATGCTAGTCTTATTCCGTTGTGTTATCGCATTGACCTCCTGCACGGCATTGCTGATCTGTACGGCGCCTGAGGCCATCTCGTTCATGCTTTCGGTAATCACACGGGTAAGGCCGTCCAGTTTTTGCATCTCTTCGGCGACGCCCTCTCCGCCTTTGAGCATTTGTTCAGAGCCCGCCTGTACTTCCGTTGTGACTGTATTGATGTTTTTAATGGCGCTCAACACTTCCTTACTGCCGTTCTCCTGCTCGTCCATCGCTGCGGTAAGCCGAGCGCTCATTTGCTTTACCTGCTCTGCAAGGGTAAAGATAGTATTGAACTTTTCCTCTACCGTTTTGGACGAGGCGGAGAGGGTTTCTATCTCCCCGCTTAGCGTTTTCAATGTTGCTGTGATGGTTTGCCCCTGCATTGCAGATTCTTCTGCAAGCTTACGGATTTCGTCTGCAACGACGGCAAAGCCTTTGCCTGCTTCTCCTGCATGCGCCGCTTCTATCGCGGCGTTCATCGCCAAAAGATTCGTTTGCGAAGCGATATGTTGAATAACGCTAGAGGCGTCCAGGAGAGCCCCTGATTCTTCGGCAATCTTGTGCGTTACATTGTTGGAGGAAACGAGCGTTGCTTTGCCGTCACTGGTGGCTGTTGTAAGGCTTTTGATTATCTCATTGGTTGTATCGAGCGTCTGTCCGATGGATGCAATGTTCGCTACCATTTGCTCTACGGAAGAAGATGATTGCGCGACGCTTGCCGCCTGCGTTTCAATGCTCGTATTGAGCTGCTTAATGGTGCGAACGATCTCTTCGATTGTTGCGGCTGTTTCGGTAACGCTGGCTGCTTGGGTCATCGCCTGCTGCTTAACGCCATCGATGTTCGCGCTGATTTGATGGACAGCACTGGCGGTTTCGGTCATATTGGAGGCAAGCTCATTACCGATTGCTTCCATGTCGTCGCTGTTTACCCCAACTTGCCGAATAGAGGCACCGATTTTGGTAATCGTTTCGTTGAAGTATTCTGCCATATCGGTAATCTCGTCATTGCCAAGTACCGGAAGGCGAACGGTAAGATCGCCTTCACCTTGTGCGATATTTTTTAAGGCATCAACCGCTGTTTGTACCGGCTTTACCATGGTGCGGGCAACGAAATACACGATAATCAGTACAATAAGTAAGATGATGATACCAATACCGATCATTGACGTACGAAGTGAGTTCACCGTTCTCATAAATTCGTCTTTGGGAACAGCTATGATGACCGTCCAATCGGTTGTTTTTATCCGAGCATAGGAGGCAATTTTGCTGACACCTTTGTACTCGTAATAGCCAACCGACGGTGTATTCATTTCACCGGCCATCTTTACGAAAGCGGCGAGAGAGCGTAAAGATGGATCTTTTTTGGCTTCTTCGCTTATATTTATCCGGTTTTTCACCAATTGTACATCTCTATCTGCAATGGTGTTTTCCATTGGTCCAACAATAGTACAGTTGCCTGTTTTACCGACAACAATATCTTTTATTTGATCGGAAAGCCATAACCCATCAATATCAGCACTCAGAACGCCGATAATTTGACGATCGTTGTTGTAGATTGGAACAGCAACAATTTGTACCAGTGCTTTAGTTGTTTTTGAAACAAGCGGTTCGGAAACAAACGGTTTCCCGTTCCGCGTTGTGTGAAACCATGCACGATCGTTTACATCGACTGTTCCGTTGATAGAATAGCAGGTGCCGTCAAGCTTGCTGAAATCTAATTCAAAAATAACAGGATTCAATAGAGCTTCTTTTTCCAGTAGTTTGATTTTCTCCATCGTGGAAACGGCAGCATCGGTAAGGATAGGCATTCGTGCAATGCCTTCGAGAAACTGCCAGAATGCAGTAATTCGCCCATCGATAATGTCTGCAGCGTCAGTTGCTTTATCAATCAGATGTGCTTCAATTTTTTCAGTTACGGCTTTGCGAGCGGTGCTTACTGCGAGTAATCCCTTCATACTTGAAGCAAGGACCATTAATAGTCCGAAAATCAGAATAAGTCTGTAGCGAATAGAAAAACGCTTTTTCATTGTGAAGCTCCTTTTATAGGGAGGGCGTAAAAGTTGGGTATGTTTTCACCATCCCTGCCGAGTTTAAAATTTAATGCAAAAATATTGCATATGTGCAGAACTTTAATGCACTTTAAATTTCCCCACTTCCTCCGCCAAGCTTTCAATGCTAGTCTTATTCCGTTGTG
>JBQNBR010000105.1:0-5584 GCA_052169815.1 Treponema sp. | reverse complement strand
GAATTTAGATTGCTTGCCTCTTAGTACGCCGGATACCATCTCTCTTCAGATCCCAATTAGACCGTTTTTCTATCTACTATCAAGAAAGGACGGCCTCTTTATTTATAGCGGGGATTATGTTCGTAGAATTCTCTTGGCAGAATATCCATTAATACCGTATTATGATATTCCAAATCCCTGATGATATTTTCGCGAATTTCCCCTATTTTTTTAAATCCGATTTTTTCATAGCACGCAATTGCTCTTTCATTGAACGAATACGTGCGCAAAAAAATAGTATGAATATTCAATTTTTTGTATGCGTAATTAATTAAAAGGGAGAGGGCCTCTTGTCCGTACCCTTTATTCCAATAGTTTCTATCGCCGATAAAGATACCTACCTCAGCACTCCGGTGAATGGCATCGATAGAAAGAAGCCCCGTACTGCCGATAAGCGTATTATCTTGCCTATCGATAATAGCGTAATTATGCGTTTTAGATAGCTTCCTTATAAGGTCCCTTTCCTCTTCTATAGAAATAACCCCTGTGGCAAGCTGCAAATAGTTAGTTACCTCACTATCGTTCAACCACAACGCATATTGCTCAGCATCCTCCACATCCATTGGCGCTAAATAGCATTTCTCTCCTATAAGTTTCTTTATATACATACCCCCCCCCTATGAGGGATTAACTATATTTTAAATTTACTGACCTCATCCACCAAATTTTGAATATTTTGCTGGTTATCTAATGAAAGGTCATTTACTTGCTGCACAGCATCATTAATCTGCACAGTACCGGTAGCCATTTCGTTCATCCGCTCGGAAATTACCCTAGTAAGGTTATCCAAAGTGTGCATCTCTTCGACTACACTCTCACCGCCTTTCAGCATTTCTTCAGCACCGGCTTGCACTTCAACGGTTACACTATTAATTGCTTTTATAGTAGACAGCACTTCGTTACTGCCGTTTTCTTGCTCGCGCATTGCCTCAGTAAGCTGAGTACTCATCGTTTTTACCTGATTGGATAGTGTAAAAATTACCTGAAACTTTTCACCGGCAGTTTTAGCAGAACCGGATAGATCTTCAATTTCATTGCTCAAGTTCTTCAATGTAGTAGCGCAGCCCCAAAATAACGATAAGCTTATTTTTGATAGGAAACCGTTTATCCATTTTCCTTCAATAATTAAGGCACTCAAAACACCTTGAAAACTAAAAGTATACTCAAAATCAAAACTTATGCAAGTGAAATCTTTGCAGACAGCCGTAGGCAACAAACTCATCGCAATCTCTTTGCGCAGTTAACCGTTAGTGATATAATCAGTCTATAAAAAACGATAGGATAAAGTGGGAGGTACTATGAATTCAAGACAAACTAAAACAGCAGCAGTAATTTTACTGCTCGTCTCTACTACTACGTTTATGTGCTGCGCAAAAACCAAGAATATTCAGAAAAATGATGACAGCGTTTTTCAAAAAGGAGAGTATATGTCTAAAACTGAAAAAGAAATTTATTTAGCAGGCGGCTGCTTTTGGGGGGTAGAGGGGTATTTTCGCCGTATACCGGGCGTAATAGCAACGGATACCGGCTATGCAAACGGCAAAACCGACGACACAGATTATCAAAAAATCAAAGACACTGACCACGCAGAAACGGTAAAAATTGTGTATCATCCGAACGTAGTCAGTTTGCAAGAACTTCTTGCCCGTTATTTTAAAATAATAGACCCGCTTTCGGTGAATAAACAGGGAAACGACATCGGGCGACAATATCGGACAGGAATTTACTATATCGATAATGCCGACTCAGAAGAAATTAGAGCATTTATTGCATTTATGGCGAAAAAATATACTAAACCGCTTGCAGTAGAAATTGAACCACTCAAAAATTTTATCCGTGCGGAAGACTACCATCAAGATTACCTTGAAAAAAATCCTACCGGCTATTGTCACATTAATTTAAACCTGGCATATGAACCGCTTTACGACGAAAGCCGCTTTACGGTTCCTTCAAAAACAGAATTGAAAAAGAAGCTTACATCAGAGCAATACCGTGTGACTCAAGAAAAAGCTACCGAACATCCTTTTACTAGTGAATACGATCAATTTGATCGCAAAGGCATTTACGTGGATATCGTAACGGGAAAGCCGTTGTTTTCGTCTGCCGATAAGTATGACGCCGGCTGCGGCTGGCCGAGCTTTACCAAGCCCATTACAACCGATGCGCTGCGCTACGCTCAAGACAATAGTTTGGGCATGGAAAGGACCGAAGTTACCGCCCACACAGGTGATTCACATCTAGGCCACGTTTTTGACGACGGCCCACAGGATAAAGGAGGGCTCCGCTATTGCATAAACGGAGCCTCTTTACGGTTCATTCCTTACGAAGAAATGGAGCAGCAAGGATACGGTGATTATCTCCCCTATGTAAAATAATACACCCCCTTGAAAAAGGCATTATTACCCCTTGCGGGGTTAAGTAATGCCTTGTGCTTTTATGTTCTACTATAAAGCAAAACACACTTTGCCAGGATTTAAGATCATCTTCGGATCGAATACTTTTTTGATACCTTTCATAAGCTCTAGATTCACCGCTCCAAGCGATTCCGCAAGGTATTTTACTTTGCCGGAGCCTATACCGTGTTCTCCTGATACCAAACCTTTATACTCAATCGCTTTTTTATAGATGATTTCAAAGAATTTATCAACGCGTTTTTTGAACTCATCTTCAGCTAAATCATTTGAACACTGATAAATATGCAAATTACCGTCTCCTGCATGTCCGAAAGACTTGATAGTCAATCCGCAGTCATTTGCAGTTGCGCGTACAAAATCAAGGTAATCAGCAATTTTATTTACTGGTAATACTACATCGCATTCATCCAAAAGCTTGGTCTCCGCCATGATAGCTTCAAGGAAAGAAGAGCGCGCCGCCCATACGTCTTTGAGTTTTGCCGGCGTATCTGCTAACATGACATCGATAGCGCCTGCTTCAAGCACCAGTTCTTCAGCTTTTTCTGTTAGAACGTCCAATTCATCAGAATTATTCGCATCAAACGTGAGTAGTAAGTACGCACCAATATCCTGTCCGTTCAATGATTTGGGAAATACTTCCTTTCCAACATACCTTTCGGAGGAAAGTATAATTTCACGCTCCATAAATTCAATCGCTTGCGGGTTAAGGTGTGCCATTTTAAATTTAGGAACGGTGGTCAATGCTGTTCTTAGATCTTTAAATGGAACCATAAGAGAAACCGTCTCTTGCGGCTTGGGGATAATTTTTAACGTCAATTCCGTAATGATACCGAGCGTACCTTCGGAACCTATCATAAGATTCAAAAGAGAATATCCCGACGAAGTTTTCGAAACGGTAGCACCGAATCTCGTAATTTCTCCATTCGGAAGCACCACCGTCATTGCCCGTACGTAATCACGAGTAGTGCCGTATTTTACCGCCCTCATACCACCGGCATTAGTTGCAACATTTGCCCCTACACAAGCGAACTTTTCTCCCGGATCAGGCGGATAGAGCATCCCCTTCGTTAAACAATCCGCCGCAAGGTCATTCAACAATACGCCGGGCTCAATATCAACCACAAAATTTTCGAGGTCATACGCTTTAATCTTGTTCATTTTAGTAAGATCAATAAGAACCCCTCCATAAAGCGGCACCGCTCCGCCTACAAGCCCCGTGCCGGATCCGCGCGGCGTCACCGGTATCGTGTGCTCATAGCATATTTTCATAATTGCAGATACCTCTTCAGTAGAATTGGGCTGCGCTACCAGATCAGGCATGTGAGTACCGTAAATCGGCATCTCATCTTTAGCATAATCAGGATTAATGTCTTTTCCAGTATACACTTTTGCGCATACCTTTTTAATCTGTGCAATAATCTCATCATCCAATTTATTGTACATAAGCTCTCCTCCAGAAGCGCCGCTTCATCAGTGCTTCTCTTACATAATGAATACGAGGGGGCTTCACAGCCTCCTTCATCGAACACTCGTAAAAAAGGATAGCACGATTACTGCACGGACGCAAGTATAACAGTACAAGAAAAAGTATAAGCCTGATTCTTGACAGGGTTGCTCAGCTTAACTATAATTTAATGTTATTATGGTGTAACATTTAGGATAATAATTATGGATAGCTCCCCCCTAGAGATTGCGAATGATCACACAAAAGCTTTTACCTATTGGTGTGTTGCGGCACTACTGCTGATATTGTTCAGCATTGTTTCCGGTGCCTTATTCGGTTCTGCACATCTTGCTTTTTTGGATGTCATTCATGTATTACAATTAAAATTATTTAATATTGCGCATACCGAGCTTGCTTCATCTGCTATTTATATTGTATGGAATTTACGATTGCCCCGTGCATTGTTAGCACTAGCAGCAGGCGGCGGATTAGCTGTATGCGGTGTTGCCATGCAAGCGGTAACACAAAACGTATTAGCTGACCCTTATCTTTTAGGGATTTCAAGCGGTGCCTCCGCCGCAGTGAGCTTAGCATTTTTTTTAGGTATTCCCTTTGCTTTTTCTACTTGGGGTATTTCCCTTTTTGCCTTTGCCGGATCCTGTATCGCTTTAATTTTTGTATATAGCATAGGCATGGCAGGACGCGCTGGTTCTTCATCACGGCTTGTATTAGCCGGTATTGCGGTATCTGTTGTGCTTGGTGCCTTTACTCAATTGTTTATTATTTTATCTCCTTCGGATAAAACCATACGGAGTGTGATTTCATGGATGATGGGAAGCCTGGCTGGAGCCCGCTGGGAGAACATTTTATTTTCCTGTAGTGCCGCTGTACTAGGTTCTTTGGTCTTTATATTCCTCGCACGGGCTTTTAATCTCATTTCTTTAGGGGATGATACTGCGATTAGTTTAGGCGTGAACACGCGAAAAATTAAAAAAATAACAACAGTTGTTACGGCTATGATAACAGGGGTCTTAGTGTCTGCGTGCGGGATTATCGGATTTGTCGGCTTTATTATTCCGCACATTGTCCGCTTTTTGATCGGCTCAGATCATCGCCGTTTATTCATATTAAGTTTTTTAACCGGCGGATTATTCCTTTTGTGGATGGATATTATTGCACGGGTGATTATGGCTCCTCAAGAAGTGCCGATCGGCATATTTACCGCCCTTTGCGGCGGCCCTTTTTTTATCTGGCTTTTACGCAAAAAAATACGGTGAGTGTCATGGAAAAGATGAATATGGACGCTGCAATAGAGCTTAACAATTTAACGTTTGCCATTGAAACAAAAAAAATCTTGGATTCCGTGTCATTTGCTATAGAGCATAAGCAAACGGTAGGGCTTATTGGACCGAATGGGAGCGGAAAAACCACCTTACTAAAACATTTATACCGTTCTCTTATTCCTCAAGCACGTACGGTTTTCATTAAAGGTACCGCAATAGAAAAATTCTCATATCAAGAGTCTGCCCGAACGCTAACGGTAATGAAGCAAGAATCTGCAAGTGAATTTGCATACAGCGTGTTTGAAATGGTACTGATGGGCCGCTCTCCGTATCGGAAATACTATGAGGCAGATACAAAGGAAGATAAACAGATTGCCTATAATGCGCTTAAATTTTTAGGCATG
>JBQNBR010000104.1:0-5604 GCA_052169815.1 Treponema sp. | reverse complement strand
GGAGGTTTGTATGAAAAATATTATCGCTACCGATAAAGCGCCTGCCGCTATCGGGCCGTATTCACAAGGCACAACCGCAAATGGGTTTGTTTTTACTTCAGGTCAAATTCCGCTGGATCCTGCAACAGGAGCATTGGTACCGGGTGGCATTGCAGAACAAACACGGCAGTCTTTACTCAATTTAAAAGCTATACTTGAAAAAGCGGGCAGCAATTTAGACAAAGTGCTAAAAACAACTGTTTTTTTAAGTGATATGAATAATTTTGCTGAAATGAACAAAGTATACAGCGAAATTTTCGGTACAGAAAATCATCCTGGCCGTTCAGCGGTTCAGGTTGCTCGCTTGCCGAAAGATGCTCTTATCGAAGTTGAAGCAATTGCCCTTGCATAAGACTTTTTTTCCATTAAAAATTTTTGTATTGATAGTGCTTTTCTGTTTTTCTTGCAAAAATCAAGAAAAAAAAGCCACGCCGGTATCAGTACACGAGCAAGGCAAAATCCAAACGCCTATTCGGCAGCAAGCTCAAACTCATTGGTATACGTTTATCCTCCACAGTGATAATTCACTTACCTTACAGCCTATAGATTCCATTGACCTCGTACCTTTTACTAACCTTTGCCCATGGACAGAAGCTACTAGGGTAGTTGATTTTGGTCTTATGCCGGAATATCCTGCATTCTTACTGAATAAATATGGGCTGTTACCTTTGGATACCATCACATCCCGTAAGGGCTTCGCTCCTCAGCACGAGCTTTTGGCCACTGCTACCGCAGGTGAGCTCTATGCGCAGGAACAGCGGTATTACATCCGTCTTTACAAAAATTTTCAGTTTTCTCAAGCAGCTGATAAAAAAAATGAGTGTTTTTTATTAGAAGCTGCGATTATGCCGCCGGATATTTTCTATAAACCTTTTGCGTTCACTCGATACATGCAGCTGCCGCCCTATGCACAATGTACTGCACTTGCATGTGTGAAAGACACGTGGTATGCCAGTTTTAAAATTGACGATGATGACAGTGTATCATTTTCGCATATCAAGTGTCCTCATTTTAAACTGTTGGGACAAGCACATGCCCAAATCGAGCAAATTTCGGCAGGTGAATTCCGAGCGGTATACAAGCCGGCTAGTATTGATGAACTTCCTACTATGGTCAACACGATTGTGAAAGCTATTGACATACCGGAAACGCTGTATATACGCTTTTCTTCCGATGAGCGTATACACAGTACGCTTTTTAAGAAAAGCGCGTCAGCCACTCACAATGAAAAAGATGCGGCGCTGTTTCTGGAAGCACATGCCATCCTCTATACAGACAAGCACAAGGAACGCTATGCAGCGCTGTTGCTTCCAAATGGAACTCTGTTTATCAATAGCGGTACAACGGGAGTGCAGAGGCTCCGTTTGCCGTCTTTACCTGATAATTTTTTATATACTTATTTTTTTATTCAAGATGATACGCTTATTGCAGCTTGGGAAGAGAAATTATTTTATGAAATCGGACGAACCGGTTTGTTTATCGCAACGTTACAAGAATTGAAATAATATCACTGATAGGAGCTATGCTATGTTTGAACACGAAAATCTGACAAAAGAATATATGGATAAAATTATTCCGACTTTTTCACAACTCGCGGAACACGGGGTATTGGTAACTGCGGGCTATGGAATTGAGCACGGGCAATGGAATACGATGACTGCAGCGTGGGCTTTGGCGGGCTACTTATGGAATAAACCCTGTGCAGTGCTTTTTATCCGGCCGCAACGGTACACGGCTGATTTTGCAGAACAAGAAGATTACCTCAGTGTTTCTTTTTTGGACTGTACGGATAGCAAGATGCAGGAAGCACTGCACATTTGTGGAACTATTTCCGGTAGAGATGAAGATAAAGCCCAACGCGCCGGTATAACGCCTATTTTGCACGACGAGAACCTTATTGGGTTTGAAGAGGCGCTTCTAACGGTTTCTTGCCGGAAATTGTACCGCAGCCAATTTGATATGGATCTGTTCTTAGATCCGCAAGTGATTACTGATTGTTATCCTAAAAAAGATTTTCATTATGTATATTTTTGCGAGTTACGAGATGCATACATAAAAAAATAATAAAGTATCTTATGGATGTACTGAGAGCGTTTAAAAGAAGCATTTAATATATCAAAATGTATTATATTTACCGGCGGGGGCTAGTATGCAACCGGCTGAAAGTGTATAAAATAAAAAAGCCAGTTGAGTTAAACAACTGGCCCGCCGTTTGGCTACCGGTTGGTTAATGGGTGGGAGGGGAATTAACCAACCGATATATTAATTATCGGTTGATATCGCAGGAGCTTAAGCAATTTTTATGTGCTAACGATGCGGTTAATCTGCTTCTTCTAACGAAACATCAAAAGTCATCATCAAATAGTATTTTTTTCCTTCCTTTACGTCGATTTGCCGCATGATTTCGTTGTTCCCTATTTTAAATGTAATGACATGGACCTCTGGAGTAACGGTAAGTGGTTTTTTTACATTATCAACTTTTTTTCCATCCAGAAATACACTTACTCCTGCAATAGGCTCTATGTATAATTGCGAAATAAGCGACTTAAGCGGAATACTTAATTCGGTTATTTTGCCTTTTTCAACTACACACGAACGTACTTCGTTGCGGTAGTGAGCAGAAGAGATGGTGATAAGGTAATTGTCTGGTTTCATAAATTGAACGCTTGAACTATCAGTAACATCTTCTTGATTAATTTGTACTTTGATGGGTTTTTGTTCTTTTTCGGGAAATTGCACGTTGAGTTTTAATCCACCCACGCCGGCAAGCACGGGGCGTATTACCGTTTTAAAGGTAATATGTTCAAACTTATCCGGAATCACGCTGAGCATTGGATAAAACCGAAATAGGATCGATTGTGACGGTGTGTAGGCCGAAGGAGCGTTTTCATGCAGGGGGCTTTCTGTTTGTACATATTTATTTGTTAATGGTACCTGCACATTATAAGAAGCATAGTTCGGCAAAATTCCTTGCATCCCCATAGTACCGGAGTAATTGTGGATGGTGACTGCAGGCGACGGTAGCACATCTGTATAGATACGGTATGCAAATGTATTTGGAAAACGAAGATGCTCTTGACTTTGTGTAATTTCAATGTCGAGACCTTCCAAAAAAAGCGGCGTGCGTTTAAACACCAGGGCTACTGCATCGGTATAGCCAAGATTAACAGAAATAGGTTCAAACTGTTCAGTATCGAGCATGAAATACTGCATTTTTTTTACATAAAATTCATCAGCTGCAAATCCTATACTACAAATGAGGCACGCATAAACTGCTATCAATAACATACATTTCACGATGTGTTTCATTTTCTTTTCGCATCAATCAACAATCTTGCCTTGAGAGTAGCGAGTATACTTTAGTACTCTCAAGGCGCGGCACAGTGCGCAATGTGTTACACTGTATGGTCTCAATCAGTACGCAAGTTTCCTTACAGGCAACTTGACCGTCAAGCGGACTTTAATCCACTCTATTTTGCCGTAAGAAGTGTCAGCGTGTTGCATCTTCCGCACGAATAAACAGTGCAGGGTCTTTGGCCTTTCCCTGCTCCCGTATTTCAAAATGTAAATGGGGCCCTGTTGATAATCCCGTTGAACCGACCCTTCCTATAATTTTACCTGGTTTTACCGTTTCATGCAACCGGATACACACACTGTTCAAATGTCCGTAAAGGCTTACTCTCTTATCGGTATGGCGTAGCATAATATAGTTGCCGTACACAGGGCTATAGGCCGTTTCAATAACAGTACCATCGGCACAAGCATAGACAGGGGTATCTTCAGGTGCTGCTAAATCAATCCCTGCATGATACGATGCCTTTCCCGTAAACGGGCTTTTACGCATACCAAAAGTGGAGGTAATCACCGCATGCGGTAAAGGGAAACGGTAATAGGGTGTAAAAAAGAAATTACGGATTGTCCCATCCAAAATCGCATTGGGAAAACACTGATACTGTATTTTTTTTTGATGCTTTCCTCCTAAGGGTAATGTTATAGTGATCGGTGCAATATTCATTTTCTGGCACAATGCTTCAGTTAATCGTCCGATATCAGAGCTTGACTGTTGTACAACATACAACGCCGGAAGTGTCGGTAGGATGAGTATGGTACCGGTAATCTCTGTTTTAACCGTTTCGATTGCGTTCAGTGTAATTAAGGCATCGTACAAAACCCCACAGCGGGCGGCAATGCGGATAACAGTGTCGTCCTTTTTTGCTTGATACCGGTAAAAATGAAGTGGTAATTCCTTGCCTTGTTTACCCTCTGCTAAGGCTTTACGGGCTTGTTGAACATCATCGCTGTATTGACAAAACACAGGATCATGAGCTGATAGTTCAGTAATAAGAGGGAAAATAGACTGCTGACACGGTATGTTCAGCATGCAGAGTAAAAATAGACAAGAGAATGACACTTTTTTCATAAAAGCGCTATTCTTTATCCTCTAAAAATCCAAAGCTAAGAAAAACATTTACAATAATAGACGCTGCAAGAGCAGCAAAGGCAGCACTTCGTTGATATCGGAAAAGAAAAAATAAAAAAAAGACGATGCCGATGATTAGCACTGCCTTTTTAATAAGGTTGTAAAAAAAAGTGCGTGGATTTCGTTTGTATTTTTTAACACATATGCGGACGAACCAGGATAGAAAAATCAGAGAAAAAAAGGTAATGCTCATGATGGTGTATATCTTGGTATAACTTACCGCTAATTTCCATAGGGGAAACACAATGAGAAAACTAGCACAAAACGAAAAGATAATAAGCCAAACGAATGTGTTAGCACCTATTAAAAAAGAACGGCATCCTTTACATACTTTATGCAATCTATTTTTCATATGCAACCTTTTACATCATTTGTTATTATCACGTTTATGCTCATGAATGTTTTAACCGCACACAGTATTCCGCATACAAGATATGCTATGTGCGGTTACCTTGTTTGATATTTTCTATAATAGACAACAGAGACATGCACCACTGCAGCTCTGTGTTTACTGTAGAAAAAGCCTAACCCTCTGAAATTGCATCAGTAGGGCATACCCCTGCACAAGCACCGCAGCTAATACATGTATCAGCATCAATAACGCGGGCTCCGCTCGCTTCGCTAATAGCGGTTACAGGGCATTCGTTTTCGCATGCACCGCAATTAATGCAGGCATCGGAAATCTTATAAGCCATAACCATGCTCCTTAATAAGTGTGATATACTATTGTAACTAAATAGTAGGAAAAAAGCAAGGGATTGCTCAATGGCTGCTTCCGTGTTACGGTAATGGCATGCACACTGCCGATCAGCGTGCAGCGTTTTGAAGATTTGCATAATTGCACTGCTGTTGTTACTAGTTAGTAGTGCTTGACATTTTTTTTTCTTTTTCATAACATTGTCATTTATTGAAAGTAGATAGACATCTTCGTTGTCGAATCATGAAAAGTGTACATCCGTGTTGCACATGACCTGTGCGAGTTTGACAAAAGTAGGATTTTGTCAAACATCGTTTCTGTTTTATACGCCAGCCCTCCATGGCGGTACTGAGCAAAAACTTGTCGTTGAATAGCGCCCAAGGATGGG
>JBQNBR010000103.1:0-5652 GCA_052169815.1 Treponema sp. | reverse complement strand
TCTTATGAATCCTTACGACTTATTACCGCTTTTAGACAAAAATTGATTTCCCTGTGAAACTTCCATTTCAGAACAGGTTACCTTGAAATGCGATATTAGGTCTGTTTGCCCCCAAAGTTATCGAACAGGTCGATATAAACCGTTTACTTTTACCAATCCTAGCGGAGTTATATGAGTTGAATTCCTTGATTATATCTTTTTTTGCTTTTTTGTAAATTTTCTTCTTTCAATATTAGATAATTCAGTATATACTTAATGGTACGTAGTGAATCTATACGGCTTTTATCAACAAGTTTAAGGAGTGTATAATGAAAGCGATTTCGAAAATCATGATGGGTGCCCTGTTAATTGGATTAGCAGGAGCTTTGGCGTGCTGTTCAAAGAGTAATACTGTACAGGTTGGGATTGTCCTTCCGACAAAAGATGAACCGCGGTGGATTCAAGATGAGAAGCAATTTACAAAATTGCTTACAGATAAAAATATCGGTATGCAGATCCTATTCAGCCAAGGCGATTCGAACAAAGAAAAACAAAATGTTGAAGCGCTTTTGAATAAAGGAATCAAGGTTTTGATTTTATGCCCGCAAGACGGAGATTCGGCGGCGGCGGCGGCTGAAGCGGCAAAAGAAGCTGGCGTAACGGTTATTTCTTATGACCGTCTTATTACCAATACGTCTGCCGTTGACTATTACGTTACTTTTGACAGTTTTGCAGTAGGTGCGACACAAGGGCAATTTTTGATTGATAGTCTGCCAGCGGGAACAACGGGTGCTCCGCTTTATCTGTATGCAGGAGCTGCTTTTGATAACAATTCATTCATATTTTTTGATGGCGCGTGGTCTGTATTGCAGCCTAAAATCGCAGATGGTACGTTTGTCATTGAAAATTCCAGTAAAGCGGTTTCACTGCAAGATAAAACGGAGCTTTCGCGCGCTGAATTGTCAAGTATTTTAAATCAAGTTACAACAAATTGGGACTTTAACGTAGCAAAAAGCAAAGCGGCAGACCATCTGACCGCTGCTAGTGCAGAACAAAAAGGGAATGTGTATGTTCTTGCGCCAAATGACGGCACAGCACGCAGTATTGCAGACGAATTTGCGAAAGATCCTGATATAGCATCGTATGTAATCACTGGTCAAGATGCAGAAATTGCTTCTGTGCAGTATATCATTGATGGAAAGCAATCTATGACGGTCTGGAAAAATACGCTTACTCTTGCGGAGGAGGCCTTTGAGATGGCTGCTTCGATCCTTGAGGGTAAACTTCCGCTTACAACATCAATGTATGACAACGGAAAGAAAGAGGTGCCTGCAAAGCAAACTGCTGTTACCGTTATTACAAAAGATAATGTGAAAGAACTTGAAACCTCCGGCTATATCGAACCGGGTACATTGGTTTATTAAGCATTTGTTATCAATTGGTCAATCCGTTTTGCATGTGTCTTTGATTTTATATCTCTATATGAGACATTGAATAAAAACGGAAATTGAATGAACGGCTATAGTCCATAAAGGCGGTCAGGCTTCTGACTGAATGAGTTCAGATAATAACCTGTTCGACAATGGAATTATCGAACAGGTCTAATGACTGCCTTTTAATTTGTAAAGGTACATAATATGGCAAAAATAATCCTTGAAATGTCGCACATTACAAAAGAATTCCCCGGCGTAAAGGCTCTTGATGATGTGACATTTAAAGTAGAAGCAGGAGAAATCCACTTTTTAGTCGGAGAAAATGGAGCTGGAAAATCAACATTGATGAAGGTGCTATCAGGGGTGCATCCTTACGGTTCTTATTTGGGTAAAATTCTTATTGATGGTGAGGAACAAAAGTACAAAAATATAAAAGACAGCGAAAATGCCGGCCTTGCAATCATTTATCAAGAACTTGCTTTAATTCCAGAACTTTCTGTGTATGAAAATATCTATATGGGGCACGAGATTAAAAACCAGTATGGAGTTATTAATTGGCATGAAACTATCATCCAAGCAGAAAAGCAACTTGATAAGGTGCGGCTTAACTGTGATCCAGGAATGAAGGTCAAAGACCTCGGTACCGGTAAACAGCAGCTTGTGGAAATCGCAAAAGCACTGAGTAAGAACATCCGTATTTTAATACTTGATGAACCAACTGCTTCTTTAAATGAAGATGATAGTGAAAATTTACTGGATCTTATTGTAGAACTGAAAGCACAGGGTGTAACCTGTATCATGATTTCTCATAAGCTTAAGGAGGTTGTTCAGATTGCTGATCACATTACCGTTTTGCGTGATGGTAAGACAATTACTACCATTCCCCGTGAGCAGTTGAGCGAAAGCCTTATCATCAAACAGATGGTCGGGCGAGAAATCACGAACATTTATCCGAAACGTAATCAGGTAGCGATTGGCAAGACAACACTTGAGGTGAAGGATTGGGGAATTTATGACTACACTGTATCACGTCAGCTCCTAAAGGGAGTTAATCTCTATGTGAGACGAGGTGAGATATTGGGAATTGCAGGGCTTATGGGAGCGGGGCGTACGGAATTTGCATTGAGTATATTTGGTAATCCGCGTAAATATAAGGTTGATGGTACATTGTTACTTCATGGTAAAAAGGTAGTATTCAAGACCCCGAAAGATGCTATCGAAAACAAAGTCGCGTATGTTTCCGAAGATAGAAAACGGGATGGGCTTATTCTGGAGCAAGATGTCAAGCAAAACGTTACGATTTCTTCTTTACGTCGTCTGGTAAGTAATCTTGTAATTGATAAGCACAAGGAAATCCTTGTCAGTGAACAATACCGTAAAGAGCTTACGATAAAAACTTCTTCTATTGAAACCGAAGTAAAAACACTTTCAGGCGGCAATCAGCAGAAAGTGTCACTTGCAAAGTGGCTTATGTCGAAGCCGGATGTATTGATTCTTGATGAACCGACAAGAGGTATCGATGTTGGTGCAAAGTTTGAAATATATACGTTAATGAATCAGTTGGTTGAACAGGGAATGAGCATTATTATGATTTCGTCAGAGCTGCCGGAAGTCTTGGGGATGAGCGATAGGCTGTACGTTGTTTCAGGCGGAAGTATTGCTGGTGAAATGAGCGGAGCAGAAGCGACACAAGAAAATATTATGCGGCTTGCCACTGAAAACTGATTTCTAATATAAAGGCAGTTTTTTCATTTGTTTTTTAGGAGGATAATATGGATATTAAAATATTGAAAAAGAATGTACGCAACTACGGAATGTTCATTGCACTCATGGTTGTTTTTGTATTCTTTTCACTTGCGACAGGCGGTAGTTTTATGACTCCGCGTAATTTAAGTAATTTGTTTGACCAAACTGGTTATGTGGCTGTTCTTGCTATTGGAATGACGTTGGTGCTTATCATCCGGCAAATTGATTTATCTGTTGGTTTCGCCTGCGGTTTTATTGGTGCGCTTGCGGCGCTCATGATGCGACAATTTCCCAATGTTCCGGTCATAATAGTCATTATTGTTGCTATGCTTGCTGGACTTGGTATAGGTCTGTATCAAGGCTTTTTTATCGCAAATCTCATGGTACCTGCTTTTGTGGTTACCCTCGCGGGCATGTTTATATTCCGCGGAGCATTGTTACGCATAACAGAAGGTACCGGAACAGTAATTATAAAAAATACTGTGTTCAATGCGCTCGGTAATGGATATCTGCCTGGCCCATATTTTACGTTAAACAACTCAGAACACTTCCATATTATAACTGTAATCCTAACCGTTTTGCTAGTTATGGTAATGATTATAACCTCAATCAAAGACCGTAAAAAACGTCAAGAATACCACCTGTCTGATTTGCCGATCGATATGTTCATTGGAAAATTAGTATTCTTTTCAGTGTTGATTTTATTCTTTGGTATTGAACTTTCACGGTTCCGCGGCCTGTCGTGGACGGTCATCATTGTTATGGGCGTGCTGGCAGTGTACCACTTTATGATGAATAATACCGTTCTTGGACGGCATATCTATGCAGTCGGCGGTAATCCTGAGGCAGCAGAGTTAAGCGGTATTAGTGTACAGAAGGTCACTTTATTTGTATTTAGCTCTATGGGAGTACTGACGGGACTCGCAGGTATTTTGTTTGCGGCACGCCTTCAGTCAGCTTCCCCGAATGCAGGTAACGCTTTTGAAATGGATGCAATTGCATCAAGCTATATTGGCGGTGTTTCGGCAAGCGGTGGTGTTGGAAAAGTAACGGGGACCATCATTGGTGCCCTCGTTCTTTCAGCTTTACAAAGCGGTATGAATCTTATGGGTGTAGGTCAATCGTATCAATACGTGGTACGTGGTATTGTATTAGTACTTGCGGTTCTTTTTGATGTGCGTGCTCATCGGATGAAAGTATGATGGACAGCGCTTAAAGCTTAACAGCTGGAGCAGTACTTTTTTGCTGAGGATGGTGCAAAAGCTTAGTGCTTTTGTGCTATCCCCTTTTGGTAGCTGCCTATTATCTTCCGATAGATAAGCTGATAATCATCGCGATAATTGGTAATGTAAAAAGCACTGTCCCAAATAAAAGTGCATAGCTTTTCCGGTGCATTGTTTTCACGAGCAGCATACTTCCTTGCATTCCTTGACATCAAAAAAAATAATTATACGTGTTGTTGCCGCTGCAACAAAGGAGGGCACATGCTCAATACCGCCTCAGGATGGCGGTGGCTATAGGCAGTAGCGATATTTTGGCTTTGCCAAAATTCGCCATCAACTGATGGATAAGGAGGTTCATCAGTTGATGATTGCGCTATCTTAGCAGCTGAAAATAAACCATCACTGCTTTACTGAAACGGTAAAGCAAGAGAGGAGTGTTGCTATGAAAGACTTATGGAACAACGGGTTTCAGTCTGTAACTGAAACAGAGATGCTGTCGGTTGATGGGGGGAAATTTGATGTTGATGATGCGGTAGATGCTGCAACAGCTGTTATGTGTACTGTAGCATGTGCAGTAGGCGGGGCATGTGCTGGCGCCATAACAGGAGCTTTAGGTGGTGCGGCTGTTGGTTCTGCTGTACCCGGTCTTGGAACTGGATTCGGTGCTGCAATTGGGGGCATTGCTGGAGCTACAACAGGATTTATAGTAGGCGTTGACGCAGGTGTATCAATGACTGCCGATATGCCGTACTAGAACGATATTATTATATTAGTCACTTCTTTATCGTACTATCGCGACTAAACTAGCAGTCCCGATTAATATTAATAGATCAAGACTGTTAGTTTTTGTTTCATTTGAAAACTTTAATAGGGATGTATTATATTATGTTTACTTATATTCGTGCTATATTATTATTTATGGTTTATTTTATAACATGTTTTTTTACCAGTATTATTGGGTATATGCTCGTAATAAAAAAGAAAAAAATAACAATGAATCAGCTGTGGGGGTTTATTACTTTTTATAACATTATAATACTATCGTTATTAATGTATATAGCTATAAAACTTAATTAATAATGCATCTTATTAGACAGTATGACGAAGGTACCGTAGTAGAAAGCAATTTACAAAAAATCATTTGACAATATGGTAATGATGTGTTAGTGTAGAATTACAAGGTGAGCGAAGGCTTACAAACTGCCTCGTATGAGAGGGTAATTTCACTATTCAACCTATTGCATCGCCTGAGCGTGGTATAGGTATTAAAA
>JBQNBR010000102.1:0-5800 GCA_052169815.1 Treponema sp. | reverse complement strand
TTGATGAACGCGCTATTTCAGCGGCTGAAAATAAACCTACTATTTGTGCGATTTAGAACTCGTCGACCTGTTCGATAACCGCGTTGTCGAACAGGTCTATTGACTGCAACCGGAAGTACGCCAACAGACTATCCAAAGTAGCAGCAAAATGTGGGAAAATGATACCAGCTGCTTTTAAGGCAATTTTCACTTTTTTAGTTTAAGATTGTACGTTCTCGAGTTTTACAATTGCATCAACCTGCCGCTCAAAGTGTCTACTATACTTGTGCGCTATGTAAATAAAACCGATTCCCAGTCCTAAAAGCCTATTTTCAAGCTCCAAGGCGGTATTTTCATCAAGCGCCGACGACACTTCATCAAGAATCAAAAAGAGCGGCGAACGGTACAAAGCTCGCGCAAGCAGAAGCCGCTGCTTTTCACCTCCGGAAAGAGCGGTTTCACTTAAGCGCCGGTTAAAAAAATATTCTTCATCAAGCCATTTTTCAAGACCGGCAATCGTCATCACTTCCGTTATCTTGGGAAGATCAGGGGATGTATCGAATAAACTGATATTATCAAGCACGCTGCCTTCAAAAATATGCCCTCTTTGCGGCACATACGTGCATTCTTTTCGAAAAATTTCGTAGCAGCTGTCGCTTATCGGACAGCCCCTATAGCTGATATTTCCTTCATAATCCGTATTTTGATGCAGAAGTAGCTTTACAAGCGTACTTTTTCCCGCTCCGCTTTCTCCGATGATTAAATATTTTTTTGTAAGATCGAAATGATAGGAAAAATTTTTCAATACGATCCGATTGTCTATTTTGTAATATATATTTTTATACTCAAGCGATAGCTTTTGATTCAATGCGTCGGTATTTTTGTCCGGCAGTGATGTTTCATCGAGCGAAAAATCTGCAGCAATCTTTTTATAGATAGCCTTCCCGCCGGTATACTGTGTATACAACTCTATCGCTTGGTGCAAAGGAAACGCCATATCCGCTGAAACACGGGTGAAGGCTAATAACGTAGCGAAGCTCACCTGTCCCTGTATTACATAATACAAGCCGATAAGCCAGATTCCATAATAAAGAGATTGAGCAAAAATCTTGGTGCATATACTAATTCTATTGGTAACTACAACTTGGTGCGTCTGTGTTTTCAATAACAAACTGATATGCTCGTTTCCGAGTAAACCCACTGTTTGTTCTTTATGAGCAACTTTCCACTCGCTTTCACCATTTAAAAGATCCTGCAAAAAACTTATCGTCAGATCTGTCTGTTTTGACATTTCAGACGCTGCTTGAGCTGCTCTATTTTTTGTTGCAAGGGGTAACATGATAAACGGAACAGAAAATGCAAAGACCGGCAGTATCAATTTTGGAAAAATGACCAACGCAGATATCAGTGCTACCATAAACTGACATATAAGGTACGATGCCCAAAAACAGTGTAGAAATAGTGACGCTCTATGAGTTGTATCTGTGAAGAAAGCTGAGCCATGTAAAATCCTACGGTATTCTTATGAAAGCGGCTTATCGAAAATTGTGTAATTTTTGTAAAAATATCGCATGCTACATCTTTTGAAAAAACCTTTGCTAAACGATCGGTTTCAAGTTGCTGCTTATAATGTACGCTATACTCAATTATCATATATACAACAACCAAAGCGATTACTTTAAAGTAAAGATTCATATCCTTATTTGTTCCAACGTCTGTCATCTTCTTTATCAAAAAAGCATTTCCAACCGATAGCACGGCGAGGGCAAGAGTTAACGTATAAAACACGATAATTTCTTTTCTGTGCTTTTTCAGATATTTTTTCATACACCAGCTCCTTTTTAAAGGTTATATTCGATGTGATAGCATTAAACTAAATATGCTTCAAGACAAGGGGCTCAGCATACGGGGTAACACGAAAAAGGACTGAAAGGCATCTCGCAAAAAATCCAACAAGGTTCTAGAGGTGCCCAAGAGCCTTTCCTTTCAAAGCTAAGTTTGGTATACTGATTCATCTATGAAATACAAGAATCTCCCCGTCTATGCACAAAAAGAGCGGATACTCGATAGTTTAAGCCGTCATCAAGTTATCGTGGTAGAAAGCCCTACCGGATCCGGTAAAACCACCCAGCTGCCTATTATTTTATACGAAGCAGGCTACGCACAAACAGGGATGATCGGCGTAACGCAGCCGCGCCGCATTGCCGCCTTATCAGTGAGCGAATTTATTGCGAAACAGCTCAACGTTACGCTTTCAGAGCTGGTTGGCTACAAAATGCGGTTCGAAGATCACACTTCTGCGGAAACCAAGATCAAAATCATGACCGATGGTATTTTACTGCAAGAGCTCAAACTTGATCCGTGGTTAAGCAAATATTCGGTCATTATGATAGACGAAGCGCATGAGCGCAGCCTGAATATCGATTTCATCTTAGGCCTTCTTAAACGGATTATACAGGAACGCAGCGATTTCAAAGTGATTATTTCGTCGGCAACGATTAACACTGCGATGTTCTCCCTGTATTTTAATGAATGCCCCATCATCACCATCGATGCCACGCCTTACCCCGTTACCCTCATTTTTGATCCTCCGGCGATCACCGCTTCTACCGCAAGCCTTGCTGCAGAACAAGCGCTCTACGATAAAATAGCGGCTATTGTTGGGCGTATTTTGAATGAGGGGAGAAGCGGCTCTATTCTGGTTTTTCTACCCGGCGAGCGAGCGATCAAAAACTGCATTGAGCGGCTTTCAAAAGAAAGATGGTTTAGAAAATTATACCCGCTTCCGCTCTATGGCCGGCTGAGTAAGGAAGAACAGGAGCGGGTGTTTACCTCGCCTCCTTTCGGTAAAAAGAAAATCGTTATCGCTACGAACATCGCGGAAACTTCTATTACAATAGACGGGGTTGCCGCCGTTATCGATTCAGGGCTTGCCAAGCTCAACTTTTATAATCCGTTCACATACACGGCGAGCCTTGACGAAACGCCGGTATCCAAAGCTTCATGCAACCAGCGGAGGGGACGGGCAGGGCGGACGCAGGAAGGCGTATGCTACCGCCTCTACACCCGCAAAGATTTTGAAACCCGCGCCATGTACACGGTGGAAGAAATTTACCGCACCGATCTGTCCGAAGTAGTGATGCGCATGGCGGAACTCGGTATTTTCGACTTTGACGGGTTTGATTTTATCTCCCCGCCGGGAAAAAAAGGCATCATCGGCGCCATTGAAACCTTGAACATGCTGGGTGCGCTCGAACCTGACCACCGTTTAAGCAAAATAGGCGAAATGATGTGCCGCTTTCCTTTAAGCCCGCGTCAATCCCGCATGATTGTCGAAACGATTCTGTACTATCCCGATTCCATCGAAGATATTCTAATCGCAACTAGTTTTTTATCAGCTCGCAACCCCTTCTTGTTCCCTGACGGCAAGGAATTGGAAGCACGGAAAGCGCAAACAGCTTTTCACGGTCCGCTTGGCGATTTTATGTCATTTCTAAAAGTATACCGCATGTATATGCAGGCGGATAACAAAAAAAACTTTTGCAGTCGTTACTATCTTGACGAACGTATCATGGCAGAAATCGTCAACATTAAAGAACAGCTTGAGCTCATTGTTTCCGACATGGGCGTGCCTATTCTCTCGAACGGCAAACCGGAACAGTACCTTACCGCCGTTGCACGTGGCATGATTCAATTTGTATGCGCGGCACAAAAAAAAGAAGTGTACCGAACGCTTACTACCGAAAAAATTTCTATTCATCCAAGCTCTTGTATGTACAAAGAGCAGAGCCCGTATATTGTTGCAGGAGAGATTGTCAGAACATCACGCATGTATGCGATGTCGGTATCTCCGCTCTCAAAAGACATTGTAGCGCTCGTTGCTCCCGGGTTGCTCAGCAAAAAACGAACCGGCAAGCGTGCTGCAGGAGAACAGTCAAAACCGCTGTATACCGAAGCAAAACCGAATACATCCGATCTTGCCCCTGCAAAAGAACAGAATACGCTTACCCTGTACGGTACCGCGTATGTGCTGCAGAAAATCAAGGGGAAGAAGCAGCTCATGCTGCCGTGGGAGCAATTCAAGCATACCGCACGGCAGCTTTACGAAACGGCACATGCAGAACATACCGAAAACGCTGACAGTACTGCGGCACACATCAAAGGGCTGCGGGCAACGGTGCTGCTTGATGGCTATGAGCTTTTAAACGGCGAAAAAATAAGTACCATTATCGATATTGTTAATACGATTTCCATTGAAATGCTTGATGCTGAAACAGCATTCCCGCGCAGCAAACATTTTTCTCTGCCTGATGATCTCAACGCCCTGTGCAACGTTATTCCGCTGCTCTTTCGAACCGTTGTTGCAAAGCCCAAGAGTAAACAACTGGGCTTTATCACTCTCTTCAATGATGGCGAAGGTACCTTTTGGTTCAAAACCTCACGCGGCTTTCATACGGCTTTGCACGAAAACCTTGCTTCGATCTAAAAATTATCTGATTTTACAGAAATAGAGTTAACTGACGCGCAAAGAGAATCTATTAATACTATTTATGGCAAAATGAATAAGCTGCTCTGAGAGTACGGAAATAAGTATTAACCCTGTTCGACAACTTACGTTTCAGAACAGGGTTATTGACAATAAGGAATAAGCGTTTTACTATTATCGATAGTGAGCAGCAACCGATTTTTATCTACTCTATTCGTGCCATCCTCTCTTTTTTATGAGTGAAGGATGCTTCGTACCCTCATAATTATGATAACATAAGAAAAATAGAATAGCAATGTATTGAGGAGGTGTGAATAATGAATTTCACGGATAAATTACCTATTGATCTAAATGATGAAACATTCTTCCCTGATGCAATAATGTTTCAATCAAAAGAAAATCCGAACCGTTGTTTAATTAATGATTTGGAGTTCCTAAATAAAACACAAGACGAAATAATTACAGAAGTTGCAGCACGAGCAAGAAAGGTGTTTGATTTTGAATAATACACTGGGGATGTTATATTACTCTATTTTTTCTGACTATGTTTATCGGCAAGATTGTAATTTTTGCTATACAAATGCTCCGTATCTTGAAAAAATAGATAAAAATAAACGGTTTGAAATAATACAGCAAATTGTAAATCAGATTTTTGAAAAAAGCATCCCCCAATATATTCGCCGGTATATGACGCCCAAGCTCGATCCCATCGCTTTTAATCAAGCTGTAGGGAAATTTTCCCGTGATATTTATGGACAACGAAGATTGGAAGCGCGTTTAATAGGTCTTGAAAATATCAACAAACAGCAAATACAAGAAATAAAACAATACAAAGATTACGGGTTTAAAGTGAATTCGAGCAATCCTTATATACATCGTACTGCATCGATTTTTTTATATTGGTTTAGCATATTAAAACCGTTTTCACTTGAAATATTTCAACTGCCTCAACATTCTGAAAAATTATCAATACTTTGTGCCTATTTTAATGAATATATTACTTATTTTCTTGTGCAAGCCGCATTAGAAAGTACAAGTATTCAATTACATATTGAAAATAACTGGGAATATTTCAAGGATTTTCTCGCCGATCTCCATTTTCGTAATTTATCCCGCTCATCATTAGAGTTTTTCTTGGCCTCATATCAGTTAGTACGGAAGTAGATTTTTATTCGTGCGGATGGTTCAAAACCTCACGCGGCTTTCATACGGCTTTGCACGAAAACCTTGCTTCGATCTAAAAATTATCTGATTTTACAGAAATAGAGTTAACTGACGCGCAAAGAGAATCTATTAATACTATTTATGGCAAAATGAATAAGCTGCTCTGAGAGT
>JBQNBR010000101.1:0-5963 GCA_052169815.1 Treponema sp. | reverse complement strand
GTAATGGGTAATTAAAGCGGGTTATGCACATCAATTCTTAATTACGTCGTAATAAAGGGTATTAAAGCCGACTTCCTGTCTAGCGGTTTGCTAAAAGCAAATCGCTAGCCTGTCAAGTTTCGGCAAAGCCGAAACTTGCGTACCGATTGAGAACACACAGTGCGAAACATTGAGCACTGCTCACATGCCGCGTCGGGATATGTCGATTGCCTGTATTGAGCAAGCATAAAATTGATTAATGAAAGGGTCTGATATTTGCCAAAAGTGATTCACCGTACATAGACATGCGCACTTAAAATGCGTATCATATATTTTTGACTGCAAAAGAAGTTTTAAAGCTATTGAAACAAAATGATTCCTTAAAATGCAACAGTTGAACAAAGTTTGAACTTTGGAGACTGTTGGATTACGCCGTTTCGGAATGAAATGAGAAACGACATACAATAAGCGAGTTTGCCTAAGCAAACTCGCCGTGTTTTTAAGCGGCACTATTTTAGCCGCTTAAAGTAAACCTTGGTATGTTTATGAAACAAAAGGGTCCCATTGTCAGCTGAAACATTCGAAAATACAGGGTAAAATAACAATCCCAATGCACAACGGTGATTTAAAACCCGGTACTTTGAATAGCATTTTAAAACAGGCAGGATTAAAATAGGAGGCTATATATGCGTAAAATGACTTATTTAGCGGTTTTTGAGCCGGCAGGCAACGGCGCTTATAGTGTTTATTTTCCAAATGTCGCAGGATGTATAAGTTATGGAAAAAATTTTCAGGAAGCACAGGCAATGGCTCAGGAAGCTCTTGAACTGCATATATACGGTATGGAAAAAGACGGAGATAAATTACCGATTGAAAATTTTTCCAATATACAAACAAATGCAGGCGATATAGTATATGCAATAACTATTTACCCTGATTTCGTGAAAAAAGAAATGGATAATAGACGGGTTAGAACAAATTGTACTATACCATATAGTTTAAAACGAAAAGCGGAGATGCATCGAATAAACTTTTCTCAAGTATTAGAGGCAGCTTTAGAAGAATTGTGTAGTAATGGGTAATGTTAATTCTTAATTATGAATTACGAATTAACATGAGGGAGCGTTTTATGAATACCCATCAAAATTATCAGGATGCAAATGCAGCGGTGATCGACCGCTGGATTGCGGAAGGCTGGGAATGGGGAAAGCCGATTGATCATGAAACATATTTGCAAGCACAAAACGACCAATGGTCTGTAGTGTTGACGCCGACAAAACCGGTGCCGCGCGAATGGTTCGGTAACTTAAAAGGGAAAAAGCTGCTAGGACTTGCATCGGGAGGCGGTCAGCAAATGCCGATTTTTACTGCAGCCGGAGCGGAATGTACGGTGCTCGACTATTCGGAAAAGCAGCTTGACTCGGAACGGGCTGTTGCCGAGCGCGAGGGTTATCGGATCACCATCGTACGTGCGGATATGACAAAGCCGCTGCCCTTTGCCGATGCTTCTTTCGATATTATTTTCCATCCGGTGAGTAACTGCTATATCGAAAAAGTAGAACCGGTGTTTTTGGAGTGCTTCCGCGTACTCAAAAAAGGCGGGATTTTATTGTGCGGGCTGGATATCGGTATCAACTATATTGTCGATCAAAGCGAGGAGAAGATTATCAACGCACTTCCCTTTAATCCGCTCGTTTACGAAGCGCATCGAAAACAGCTTGAAGAGCAGGACTGCGGGTGGCAGTTTTCGCACACGCTGAGCGAACAAATCGGAGGACAGCTGCATGCGGGATTTACACTAACCGACATCTACGAAGACACGAACGGTGAAGGCCGCCTGCACGAATTGAATATCCCGTCATTCATTGCAACACGAGCGGTGAAGTAATGGGTAATGAGTAATTAAAGCGATTTACGCGCAGCGTACGGTAATTGCAAATTACAAATTACAAATTATCAATTAAATGAAGGGAGGAAGTTTTGTGGGCGATGAAGTAAAATTATGTGAAGGAAATAAAATACGATCATTTCGGCGCGTATTGCCGAGAAGGAGGAAATTGATGAGTACTATAAAAACTATGAGCTTAGATGAAGTGCGTGCATACAAAATACCCAGTGTGGATTTAGAGCGTCTTAACAACTTTAAAAGCACCGATTTTTCTGATTGCCCGAAAGATACAGCAGCTCAGCTTAAGTGTTACAAACCATGGTACGAAGTCCATCCGCAAGGTTATGGAACAAAAAAAGCAGGAATTCGTACCGAAATTGATGATGACCTACTTATGGGACCCTCTAAAAACTTCCGTTTTTAGAGGTTTTCCTTAGATTTATTTGCGACGTATTTTTTATAAATTATTACAGTATAACAATTTATAAAAAATACTCGTCGGGCATCTCTAAAAGCTAACCGAGTTTTTAGAGATGCCCTTATATGGTTAAAACAGGGCGGAGAAGACTATCAGAGTCGTTTAAATGCGGTATTGCGTTGGGCAAAACAACATGCTTGTCCTATTACTGTTTTGTAAAATTAAGATTGGAGGTCTTTATGATACGAAAACTGCAAAAGTGGTTCGCCGTAACCGAATCGGGAGCAAAGGGAATCGTTACGGCATCGGTGTGGTCGATGCTTGCGGATGTCTCGTTTATTTTGCCGATGTTTTTAACGATGTTTTTCCTGCAAGGATACTTTGAGGGAACGCTGCGGCCGGCAGGATTTTATATCGGTGTGATCGCGGTTCTTGCGATTGTGATGTATGCGCTGGTCTACGTTAATTACAATACGCTTTACACGGCGACGTTTAAGGAATGCAAAGAGCTGCGTGTTCATATTGCCGACCGGCTGAAAGCGCTGCCGCTTGCGTATTTTTCGAAGCACGATGTTTCCGATGTATCGCAAACGGTGATGACCGATGTCGCTGCAATCGAGCATGCGCTCAGTCACGCAATTCCGCAAACAATCGGTCTTGTGTTGTATTTGATTATCATCGGCGCGATGATGATTGCAGCTCATCCGGGATTGGGCTTATGCGTGTTTATTCCGATTATCATCAGTTTTATTCTGCTCATTTTATCGAAAAAAATTCAAATACGGGAAACGACGCGGGACTTTCACAAACAGCGTGAGCGCACGGAATTTTTTCAAGAGACAATAGAACTGCAACAGGAAATTAAAAGCTACGGTCTTACGGAAGACACGGCGGCGAAGCTGAACCGCAATGTCGACGAAGCGGAAAAACTGCATTTGGTTGTTGAGGCTCATCAAGCGATTCCGCTGAATATTGCGCTGTTGCTGTTAAAGTTTTCCATTGGTGTTACCGTGTTTTTCGGATTAAAAATGTATCTGGCAGGGACTGCTTCGCTTTTGTATTTTATCGGCTATATTATTGCCGCGTCCCGTATCGTGGATGCGGTTGCAGGTATTGAATCGAACCTCGCGGAGATGATGTATATGGATTCGCGGGTTAAGCGCATTAACGAACTGCGTGAAACGGAAACACAGGAAGGCGAGCCTGCTTTGTTGCAGCATTACGGCATTCAATTTGAAAACGTTGAGTTTTCGTATAACGATGGGCAAAAGATTATCGAGGGTATTTCGTTTACGGCGGAGCAAAATCAGGTTACTGCACTTGTTGGTCCTTCAGGCTGCGGCAAAACTACGGTGCTGAGGCTCGCCTCGCGTCTCTATGATTACGATAAGGGGCGAATCCTCATCGACGGCAAAGACATTGCACAGATCGACACTGATAGCCTCTTCGATAAAATTTCGATTGTCTTTCAAGATGTTGGGCTTTTCAATACGTCGATCATGGAAAATATCAGGGTAGGAAACAAAAATGCCGGCGACGATGAGGTAAAAGAAGCTGCCCGCCTTGCCAACTGCGCCGAGTTTATCGAAGCGCTGCCGGAAGGATACAACACCGTCATCGGCGAAAACGGCAGCAGGCTCTCCGGCGGTGAGCGCCAGCGGCTTTCCATTGCCCGCGCTCTTTTGAAAAATGCACCGATTATCATCCTCGACGAAATCAGCGCCTCGCTCGATGTGGAAAACGAAATGAAAATTCAGGAAAGCCTTAATACGCTTATCAAAGGCAAAACCGTTATTATTATTTCGCACCGCTTAAAGTCGATAGAGAACGCCGATAAAATCATCGTTATGAACGCCGGTAAAATCGACGCGGAAGGCACGCACGCGGAGCTGTTACAAAAGTCGGCGCTGTATCGGAGTATGATTCAAAAGTCGGGACTAACCGAACACTATACCTATTGATCTTTTACAAAGATACGGTACATCTATCATCAAAAGTGTACATCCTTGTACACTTTTGATGGCGAGTTTCAGCATCGCTGAAACATCGCTTCTCTGACAGGATGTCCGTGGTTCCACGCAGAAGCGAGTTTACTTTTATTGAAGAAACGCACAAATATTGCTGATTAAATCTTGAAGAAACGTACAGATAGCATAAATAAAATATTGAAGAAACGCACAAAATCCAATATTATGTTCATATATGGTTTTCAAAAGAAAGGCCGAAGCAAGACTGCTGGATTGGAAAAAGCATTATGCGGATCGTTATGCGGTGTTGCTTGAAGGTGCCAGGCGGGTTGGAAAATCAACCATTGCGGAACGTTTTGCCAAGAGCGCATATAAATCGTATATCCTTATTGATTTTTCAAAAAATGCAGATAGTATCCTCAAGTGCTTTGACGATATGGGAAATCTCACGCTATTTTTTTTAAGGCTACAGGCAGAAACGGGTATAACCCTGTATGAACATGAATCCCTGATTATCTTTGATGAGGTACAGCTTTTTCCAAAAGCACGGCAGGCAATTAAGCATCTTGTAAAGGATGGGCGGTATCATTATTTGGAAACCGGTTCTCTCATTTCAATCAAAAAAAATGTTAAAGATATTCTGATCCCATCGGAAGAGATGAAAATCCCGGTTCATCCGATGGACTATGAGGAGTTTTGCGGAGCTGTAGGCTATAACTATTCACTGTTGCAGCAGATTTATGAGACCGGAAAGGCAATCGGTCACGCGACAAATAGAAAATTGATGAGAGATTTCAGAGTGTATATGGCAGTTGGCGGTATGCCGCAGGCAGTCGCGGCATATATTCGCGGAGAGAATTTTACCGAGATTGATCAGGTGAAACGTCAAATTATTTCTTTATACGAAGATGATTTTAGAAAGCTGGATCCGTCAGGAAGAATATCGGCAATGTACCATGCCATACCTGCACAGCTGGCAAAGGGGACACGGAAATATAGAACCTCATCAGCCATAGGTAAAAGAAACAATACAAAATCCGAAGAACTTCTTTCTGCATTGATTGATTCCAAAACGGTGCTACCATGCTATAACTCGACCAATCCGCGAGTAAGCCTTGCAGATACAAAGGATTTTGACCGCTACAAGCTCTATCTTTCTGACGCAGGTTTATTTATCACTTTACTGTTTATCGATAGACCTGCGGTAGAAAATGAACTCTATAAAAAGCTGCTTTCGGATAAGCTGCCTGCCAATTTGGGATATCTCTATGAAAATATGGTTGCGCAAATAATTACTGCGGCAGACCGTGAACTGTATTATCATACGTGGGAAAAAGCAGGCAGCACCCATTACTATGAAGTTGATTTTCTAGTCTCAAACGGCAGTAAAATTGCAGCGTTTGAAGTAAAGTCATCCGGAACAGGGAAGCATGAATCAATTGCTGAATTCGCAAAAAAGTTTTCAGCGAATATCGGTACTCTGTATGTAGTGTCTCAAAAAGATGTCAGCGTTGAGGGAACGCTGCACTACAAACCGGTATATTTGACACCGTTTCTGGTTATATAAGTGAAGATTGCTGTAAATGAAACTGACGGCATTAGTCTAGTAACAGGCTCAAGCCGTTTTTTTTCGAGTAATCATTGAGCTATTTATTTTACAGCTCTTTTCAATGCATTTTTCTGAAAATTTTTTAGGAAAAGGTACTAGACA
>JBQNBR010000100.1:0-6065 GCA_052169815.1 Treponema sp. | reverse complement strand
TCTGGAATACAATGGACTATAAAGGATAAAGCCAAAAATAAATTTCGGATTGAGTCGAATTTTAGAGATACAAAAAATTGTTCCAATTTTGAATATGATGTTAAAGGTATGTTTGAATATAAAGATGAGCAATACTTGAAAACTATCAAGCCAGTTGTTGGAATAATTAAAAACGATTTATTGCAACAGATAGAATATAATGCATTGGCTATTATTGAGAAATTAAGTGAAGAAAATAGAAAAGTTGAATATTAGAACATAATTACACAGAAGCCCCCAATGTCTTACGAAACAGTTATCGAACAAGTAAAAATGCTGCCGGAACCGCTCTTAGCGTCAATACCAACCTTCATCAAACTGCTTGAATCGGAGCAAGATAATTTTACTGAAAACCATGCCGGTCACGCAAAGTCCAAAAGCAAACAAGTTTTTTTTGCATTAGCGGGAGAACTGCACCTCGACCAAAACGCAGTTAGCGAACTACGGGAGGTAAGCTTGATATGATTTTGGCAGACACAAATATTATAATTTTTGGAATTAGCCTAACTGCTGGTTCCGCTCAACTCTAGTATCACCCCCGCTTCCCACCTGTTGCCGTTTCGCTCAAAAATTGTGATGTTATCAACGGGAAAGTTTTCCACAAGGTTCAGCTCATTCATAACCTGAAGAGCATTGGTCATTATTCCCGTAGGAATATCTCGATTGGAAACAGTTGCGTGAGGTTGGAAAGGCCGCCGGTCTTTTTTAGTACAGCCCGGGCAAGCATTCAAGATTGCTTTTACTGTTTCATCACGGAGCTTTGTCCACGCATCACTTGCAACTACGTTTGCAAAAAGGGTTCTATCTCCAAACGCATCAAAATTATCAATATGAGCCGTAAACCCTAAGCCCTTAGGTAAAACTTCGTTTTCAATCGCTTTTATTAAATCAGCCGTTGCATAATCTTCCTGCAGTCTGAACGGAGGCACAAGCGTAACATGGATTGGCGTTCCATGCCCGGACTTACAGCCGTAAGCCTCATTCATATATCGACGGCAATCTTCAAGGGTAAGGGTTATATCCTCCGGAAGCAGCACCCCGATAAAATGCGTTTGGTGCGGCATGTTGTTGTGTTTCATTCCTGCAATTATAGCACAGAGTCGCTATTATAAGGAACTACCAATGAATAAAAACGACTATGACATTCGTTTGGAGAGAAAAGTTAAGCTTTACGTACAAAAAATGAAAGTTCCTTGGGCAGATTTTTTAGCCTGAACTAAATAACCTTTACCGTCCCGAAATGGTAACGCCGCCTGTGTAAATCCATGGCGATTCCGAGTAGCCGTAGTTGACGGCATCTTTTGAGACCGCTTTTAGCTCATTGAACAGTGCAACAAGGTTCCCTGCAATCATCGTTTCGGAAAGCGGCTGTACGATGCGCCCGTCTTCAATCAGGTAGGAGTTTTTGGCGACCCCTGAAAAGTCTCCGTTCACAGCAGGTCGGCCTCCTGAAAACCTTCCGAGCAAAATACCCCGCTTAACCTTTTTAATGAGTTCATCTTTGGTCAGGGCGCCTTTCTCGACGGTTAAACCGCCGCCACCTGAAACACAACGTGCTCGACCTGTCTTTTTTGCCCCATACAGTCCAAGCGTAAAATCTTTCAGTACGCCTTTTTCTATCAGCGTGGTGTTTTCCGCTTTAAACCCGTCTGCGGTAAACAGCGCCGGAAGTTCGGCATAGGGCGCGCACGGGTATGAATGCAGCGTAAAAAGCGGAGAGCACACCTGCGTGTCGAGCCGGTCTTTCCATATCGATGTACCGGTAATAAGCGGCATATCGGATAAAAACAATCCGGTCAGCATGTCGATAAAATCGGACGCGGCGGCAGGGCTAAGGATTATTTCCCCCGTAAAGGAGCCGGATAGGGGCTGTGTGTGCGTTTCGCCGCAGGAAAGGCGCATCAGCTCATCAAGGCCGCCCCAGTTTTTAAGCGGCATATTCAGGTCAAGATGCGCCGCCCCGCTATAGTTAAAGCTGCCCGCTCCGTGTTCGTCCTTTGCAAAGAACATAGCCTGAAAACTGTACACGCCTGCTTGCTTATGAAATCCAACCTTATTTGAGTTGGCAAGAACCGTATCGGAGCGGCTGAAGTCCAAAATGCATTGATTTAATTGGAGCGTAGGATAGGCGCTTTTAGTGTAATCCAAGAACTCGGTAAGCCGTGCATACATTTTTTCGCTGTCCGGTTCCTCATCGCCGATTGACAGTTCTGCAAACGGCTGTTGAGGGGAAATATCATTTGCATCGTCTTTTTCGGATGACTGTGAAAGGGCCGCCGCTTGACGGGCTGTTTCTTTGATAGCCGACTCGCCGGTGTCATTGCCGGCTGCAACGCCCTTTTTTCCATCGATCAGAGACAGCAGCGAGAACGAAATATTTTCAGTTGTCCTATACAAACTGAGCTTACCTGAGTCGATATTCATTTCACTTTTTATCTGTTTTGTAATCTGTGCGGAAGCCTTCTCCGCTCCCTCTTTTTGCAGCGCATCCAGCATTTTTTCCGCAAGGCTCATTCCATCATAACCGCTCATTAATTCCGTCCTCCTACGCCGATTTTGCATTTGATTGCAGGGCCGCCCATTCCGACATTGATCAACTGCTTCTTACCGCACATACCCGCATTGCTCCAGCTCATATCATCGCTGATCATCGTAACGGTTTTCAGCATATCGAATGCAACGCCTGAAATAGTGCAATCCCGCACCGCTTTTCCGAGCTTACCGTTTTTGATTTCGTACCCTGCAACAACGCCGAACATAAATTCACTTGTGGAGTCCGCCTGCCCGTTTGAAGCGCGGATAAAGTAATACCCGTCGTCAATGCTTGCAATCATATCCTCAAGCCTATCCGTGCCGGGCAGAATTGCCGTATTCCGCATCCGCACGAGTGGTTCGTCGAAAAACTCATTTGCGCGTGCATTACCGGTCGGCGCTACATTGAAAAGAGCGGCGGATTGCTTGTTGTGCATGTAGGAATTCAAAATACCGTCTTTGATAATCACAGCATCTTTGGCCGCAACGCCTTCATCATCAATCCAAATGGGCACGGGACAGAGTTTTCCTTTGTATTCATACGCAAAATCGACCAAATTGACTATCGGAGTTGCGACCGGCTGATGCAGAAAATCCGCTGCAATCGAACCGGAAAGGACAAAATCCGATTCCGTTGTGTGTCCGATAGCTTCATGCGCCAAGATACCAGCGAGTTCAGAGCCTAAAATAACCTCATGCACACCCGGACGGGCATAGACGCCTTCAGCTTTCTTTTTCAGATTTTCTACCATTATATCAATTTTCTCATAGTAATCGGACGGCTTATTAAAGAGGTCTTTAAACTGTCCCAGTCCGCCGAAAACGTTATACAGAGATACCGGCTCTCCATCCGCTAAAATATCCAACGACATCACAAGATTTGCCCGCGAAATATAGGTGTACGCATCGGCTCCATCCGACGTTATCATGGTTCGTTCGGTATCGTTGACGGACAGCGAGAACGTGCGCGATTGCAGTTCGGGATATTTTACGGCAGTGTAGCCTTCAAGGTCTTTAATGAACGCAAGCAGCTCCTTTTGTTCGGCATTTTTTGCAGGATTATATGAACCGTATGCTCCCGATCCGGTAAAGGCCGGAAGCTGCTGCAAACCGGATCCCGCTTTTTGCGCTAAAAAACGCACATTGCCTGAGGCGCGCTGTACCGTTGAGGCAATCGCTTCATCGGTTGCCTCCGGAGAAGACGCAAAGCCCCACACGCCGTTCTTGAATGCCCGTGCGGACACACCGCTTTGTGCGCTTTTTACATTGCTTACAATATCTCCGTTTACGGCGGATACCCGCGCATGGCTATTCCGCTGCACCCGCAGTTCGGTATATTCCGAAAAAAGCGATGCCTGCCGTTTTAGATTATCATATTTCATAACCGCTCCTTATTGTCATAAGCCTCTCTTTTTTATTCGTGTCGGGATTGTTGATTTATGCTGCGATTATAACAAAAAATGAGATTGTTGAGAACCGGTTGAGAAATATCATTGTTTTCTTTAATAAATTAACTAATTCTTCAAGCATCCTATCGGTACGATAAAAATACCATCCGCTCGTCTATATGCGAACTCGCCTATTCCAATAATTATCATTAAAAAAGACGGCGACGGCATTTTTGATGTATCGATTTTATGTGCTAACGATTTTAAGTTTGCAGCTCCTTCCTCAATAAGTTTTTGTCCGCCCAGTTTAATTTCCGCCAAACCATATCTTCCATTTTTAAGATGAATGACCGTATCGCATTCCAAACCTGATTTATCTCTATAATGTAACACAGCACCTCCAATACTTTCTGCATATACTCGAAGATATCTTACACACAGCGTTTCAAATAACAGCCCCATTGTGTTTAAATCGTTAGTCAAATCTTTCGGGCCGACGCCAAGAGAGGCTACCGCTATTGATGGGTCTACATAGTATCTTGTATCGGAAGTTCTAATTGATGTTTTTGATCTTAAGTTAGGATTCCACGCGGGCATATCTTCAACTACATAAATCTTTTTTAATGCATCAATATAAGATGCAATGGTATCCTCATTCAAAGATGTTGTATCATTCGCAATAATATCGTCTTTAAGCATAGTGTTGGCAATTTGCGTTCCTTGATTTCTTGCGAAAGATTTCATCAATCTTTTTACTCGTTCCGGATTTTTACTCACACCGTCTGCTCTATTAATATCGGATTTGATGACTGCTTCATAATAATCTTCAGCTTGAAGTAATGATGCTTTTTCTTTCATTCCAACGGCATGAGGCCATCCTCCTCTACAAATTAAAAAAGCCAAGCGGTCTATGTCAAAATTATTCATTCCTTCTATACTATCAGGGGGTTCAAAAAGGTTTTGCAGGCTTACCGCCCCTGTTGAATCACCTGATTCATACAAAGACATAGGCCTCATCAACAACCATGTAAAGCGTCCTGTTCCCGAATGCATTATTTCGCCGGATTCTACCGGTACTGCCGATCCTGTAAGTATAAATTGACCTTCTTTACCTCTAGTATCAACCTCGTATCTTGTTGCGTCCCAGAGTTTCGGTGCTATCTGCCATTCATCAATGAGTCGTGGAGTATTGCCTTTTAGCAGTCTTCCGGGATCTATTTCAGCCATTTGAATATTTGCCTCTCTTTTGCCGGGTTCATCCATTCTTAGTACACTACCGGCAACCTGCATTGCAGTTGTTGTTTTCCCACACCATTTAGGCCCTTCAATAACAACGGCACCTTTTGATTCAAGTTTCTCTTTTAGCATGGTATCTGCTATGCGGGCTCTATATTCTTTCATTAATCAGCACTCCACTATATATGATGTCATTTTTTTCGGCGTTTTGGCAATTATTTTAAATAGTCTCCGGCGGCGGCAATCGTCTTTAATACCCTCATGTTAGGCGCAAGAAGTGCCTTAGGTAGCAAAACCTCCCATTTCCATCTCAGGCAACGCCGTGTACCGAATACAGCCCACTTCAACTTTCTTTCAAAAGCTCAGCCGCTCCCAATCCTTGCCTAAAATGCAGCAGTTGAGAGAATATCAATTCTCGAAAACTGTTGCATTAGTACGCGATAGCGCACATATAATCTACGACGTTTGCCAGTAGGCAAACTCGGCGAGTTTGCACAGAACTGCCACGGAGGGCAGTTTAATAAAAAAGCAACGACGTTTTACAAAAATCATATTTTTGTAAAACTCGCAAGTCAATTTACAACACGGATGAGCGTAAATTGACGTTTATCGCTTATTAACGTATGCGCGTTCCGCGCATAAATGCAGCAGTTTCCAAAGTTCACACTTTGTTCAACTGTTGCATTTTAAGGTGCGATTTAGAACATCGCATTTCAAGGTAGCCTGTTTTGAAACTGAAGTTTCAGAACAGGTCTAATCGGTTAAAGCTGAGCATGGAGAGGTTGATCAGCCAATTTTGAAACATCGACTTGAGGAGGATAAACAGGCTTATATTGTTCACCGGTTTTTAAAATTGCAAAAATGGTATTA
>JBQNBR010000099.1:0-6141 GCA_052169815.1 Treponema sp. | reverse complement strand
TCCTTATAGGTGTGCTTGTGTTTATTATAAGCAAACACATCTAACGGGTGCGGGGTAGACGAACAAGCGCTTTGTCTATCCCTTAGTTAAGGGTATACTCCTAGGGGGCTACAGTCAACCAAATTAAAAACTTTTTTAAAATAACGTTTAAAGCCGTTATCAGCGGAATAATAACAGGCCTTATTGTTATAATTATTTTAAAAATAAAGTAAACCAGCGATGTGTTTGCCAAAGAACCGGCACAGCCGATTCTTTGGCAGCACCTTGTAATAGACCTGGTGCGACAACTTACGTTTCGCACCAGGTCTATTATTTTTGTTCGGTGAGGTTTTCAGCATTGAGTAGTTTTATCGTATTGGGTGTGTCCTGCACCAGGATCCCCTTGGTAGTGATGATCAGCGAGGTGTAGGGCAGTACCTCAATTTTTGATGTTGCCTGCAAAGCGAGTTCTTTATCAAAACGTCCTAAAAAGTACTTACCGCTTTGATTGATAACTGCATAGAAGTTATTGCCGCTTTGAGCTAAGGTACTTTGCTCAGCCATAGCGGTTGTTCCTTGCTTGGTAATTTCAAGCGTACGTGAATCGAGGGCTACTAAGGCAACACCTGAAGGGCTGTCCTTGGTTTTGCTTAAAACGATGAATGCATTATCCGTTTCAACCACCGAGCGGCTATATATCGTGTTGATCGAAGAATTCTTTACGATATTACCCGTTTTTAAATCGACCAATACAACTTCAGCGAGCATTTTTTCCGCATCGATAATTTTAAACATGATACCGGGGAAGATAGAGGCAAATGCAGTGTTGATTTGCGCTTTTTTTTCAGGCTCGATATTTTCGATAATCTTACGGGTATCCACCGCTACGTCTTTTCGGTCTCCTTGTGCTTCCTCTCTTTTTTGTGCTGCAAAGGCTTCTTCACTTGCTGCCTGCTGTTTGGCAAGCGCAGCCTCTTTTTGCTTAGCATCTGCTTCTCTTTGTTTTTGAGCGGCATTTTCCCGTTCAAGCTGAGCGGCCAGTGTTTTATCTGTTGCTTCTTTTTGCTTTTCAGCAGCAATTTGCTGCGCTTGCTCAAGCTCACGCTGCTTTTCTTCTGCTACTTTTGCCGCTTCTTTATCGTTAGGGTTGGCTTGGGCCTTTTTGCGGGCTTGTTCAGCTTCTTCCCGTATTTGCTCTGCATGCTTTTTGGCTGCATCCGCTTCAGCTTGGGCTTGAGCGGCTTCGTCCTTTAAGCGATCAGCCGCAGCTTTGGATTGCTGTGCTTCTTTTTGTAAGGCATCAGCTTCTTGCTGCTTTTGCAGTGCTTCCTTTTGATTACTGTCTGCCCGTTTTTGGGCTTCGTCACTTTCTCGTTCCTTTAAATCGATAAGATTTTTACGGGTACCGATGTCTTTATCACTTTCTTCGCGCATTTTATCGAGTATCTTTTTATCGGAAGTAAAACTGGTATATACAGAGCTCAAGGTACCTTGATATTTTTCATCGGAAAGCGGAATCACGATTTGTGTAGCACCCGGCCATTCGGTATAGTGCAGCGCAAGCCCAATTTTATCAGCCGTCAGATGCTTCAATACTGCCGGTTTATACCGCTTGGTAAACGAGGTAAGGTCTTTACGGTATACTGCGTTGTAAATGGTAATAAAATAGGCGATTGTTTCGGCATCCTTTTGCGAATATCCATAGGCACTCTGTAAATAAGCAGCAATGATAACCCGCAGGTTGGTGATGTGATCAACGTGTGCATTTTTTCCAATGATGAGGATATCAGCATCAAGGCCCGTTTTTACCGTTGAATCAACGGCATGAATAAGCGCATAGCGGTTCATAGTGCCTGCTTGGCCTGTCCGCGTTGCAGAAGCAAGCGATTTGCCGATTGCTGCTATTGCTCTAAGAGAATCAATTTTAGCATGGTATCCGTTATAATTGATAAATTCTACCGGTTTATCTTCAGTTGGTATTAATTCATGTTGATCCACTTCAGTGGCCAAAGCCGCTCCAAATCCGCAAAGCGTGAAAATACAGAGTAGTAATAATTTTTTCATACCCGTAACTCCTTGTTAAGCATAAAGTTCTATTGATGTGCACTTTGGCCAGCATATCAATATTCCTTAGATTTATTTGCGATGTTTTTCATAAGTCACCGATATATAAAGACTTATGAAAAACTCGTTATCAGCTATGCTGATGTGGCACCTTTAAAAATCCAACAAGGTTTTTAGAGGTGCCCTATTGTATAATAAATTTCAGTTTTTGTCTTGCATACTTTCTTATGTTCTCTGTGAACGAACCTGCACTGATCGAAAGAAGCGTTTTTACCGCTTGCCTTGAAGCCTCGCAAGCACCGTACCGAACTATTTCAGCTAAGGCATCGCAAGCAGCCCAGCCTACCGCAGGCAAACCGGTACCATATCGCTGTAGGAGCAGCTGAATTGCACGCACTGAATTACCGTCAGGATCGCAGGCACTGTTTCCAAGCCCCCGTATAATACCAATACCAATTACCGCATTGGATGCTTTTTGTGCTTCAGCAATCAAAAGAGCCCGATACTCAAGCGATTCCAGTTTACCCAATAACGCCGCTGCCACTGCTCTTTGATGCATATTAAAGCAATAAGGGAAATAGGCTGCTTGCTTATTATTTTGTACTATGCTGCTCAAAAGCACTGCATACGTTGCTTCACAGTCTTGAATGGCGTGTGTATCAATACTATTTTGCACATGTGCTAAGAATTTATCGGCATTATTGTATTGAAAGTAAAATGAGAACGCCTGTTCGCTGGTTTTATTTTGTAATTCAATACTGTTATACAGCGATTCGTCATCAGTTTGGCTAAGCGCTACCGGCATTTCCGGTATACGAAAGCCCGTGAGCACCCAATCTTGCATGGTGATCAGGATACCATCCGCAGTAATAAGCGGTAAAAACGGCTGTGAGGCTATCCGTTGTTGCCACAAGATAAGTCCGGTATCAGTGACTGCTGCCGCAAAGCCTTCTGTTATAAGCGCATAGGTATTACCGTATTTTTGACACGTAAGCGGCTGCGAAAGCGGTGCCGCTAGCTGAGCAGTCCACAGTACGGTGTTGTGTCGGATATCTCGTAAAGAGAGGGTTCCATCAGCATACAGGCACAGCACGGTGTGTGCGGTATGGTGCAGTGCAAGCGGCGGGGGCTCTTGTGTTTGCCACACCGTTGCGCTGTGCGGTGCCGCTAACGTGTAGGTGAAGGTACCGTCTGTAGCACTGGTGAGGCAGCCATCCGGCGTACCGGTTATTGCCGCAAGAGGTTCACGCAAGGGTGTTTGCTGTAACAGCGTGCCGGTATGCGATACCGTTAAAAGCGTTTTATCTGCAAGTTCCAGTACAATAGCGGCTGTTCCTATCTCACAGGCTTGCCGGACCGGTGGAGCCGGAAGCGTAGCGCGCCATCTTACCGTGCCTTTCATCGATACACATACTATAGCTGTTTCGGATATAAGATAGATCCTGCCATCTTGTGCCGCATACGGCTCGTATAATAGCGGTTCCTCTATGTTGACCGTCCAAAGGCAAGCACCCTGCATTGAGAACGCTTGTACGATGCCTGAAAAATCGGTGAGCAATAAAAACCCCGCCGGCGAAATCGATAACAAAGGAGCATGTACCTTTTTGACCGTATGGCGCCACACAAAGGATCCGGCAGTATCGATGCAGCTTATTGCTTGATCATCGCTGAACGTATAGATGTATCCTTGATAAAAGATAGGTGAACACTTGGTTTCACCAGCAAGCACCACCTTCCAGAGAGGGCAGAGCGCTTCTGTTTGTTCAGTTTGGGCATATAGCAAGCACGCAAAAAAGAAAAAAAACATGCAGGCACCCATGAGTTTGCTTCTCATTTTAGAAAAACTCCCAATAATTCACCGTGATGCGTTTGCGGATAAAAATCAAAGAATGTCCATTCAGCAAACCGGTAGCCTAATGCAGCCAGTTGCTTGGCATCGCGGACAAAGGTTGCAGGATTGCATGAAACATAATGGATGCGGGGAATAGGATGCTCACTCAGATAGGCAAAAAAAGCAGCAGGTAAGCCTTGCCGCGGAGGGTCAACAATGGCAGCGTCATAGGAAAGCGCAGCTGCCGCACAGGTACACCATTGGGAATCGGAAAGCGCATGAAAGTGATAGTGGCATGCATGGTGGTGTTCGCGCTGTATGCGATCAAGGTTGTTTTTGGCTGATTGCAGCGCCTTGCTGTTATGCTCTACTAAATGGATCTCTTCAGCTTTGCCGGTAAGAAATGCGGAAAACGTACCTACCCCTGCATAAAAATCAAGCACGCGACGGCACGGAGGCAGCGCAAAGCATACCGGTTCAATCAATTTTTCCAGCATCACAATGTTTGATTGAAAAAAACCGAATACACTGCATTCCAATATGGTGCGGTGAACGCGCACCTGTACGGTAGGGTTTGTAGCGCTATACACGGTTTCTTGCGCAAAAACATGATAACGGTTTTCAGCGTGCTTGTGTGTCACGGATGCTTGCTGCGGGAATAGCCGGTGCAGTGCTCCTTTTTGCAGAACCATGCGGAGCGCCGGCACTGCAATAGGGCAGTCCTTTATGGCGATGACGTTGTTACTGCCGTAGCAGTGCATGCCGAGGATTCCCTTTGCATCCCGATGAAATTGAAAGCGACTACGGTATTCCCAATCATGGGCGGCTACCACTGGACACTGTTTTTCTGCCCGGAGACCTGCGCGGATAAAGAGCTCTTCAACCATAGCAAGACGCAGCTCTTTTTGATAGGCAGAATCAGCCATTTGCATATTACAGCCGCCGCATTGTAAAAAGTAGGGACAGCGCGGCTGTACACGGCGGGACGAAGGCTTCGTGATGTGCTCGATGCATCCTTCTGCATAATCACGGTGTTCTTTGGTAATACGGATCTCAACCTCCTCCTCCGGCAGTACAAAAGGAATGAACACTGCTTTGCCACCAACCCGTGCAAGGCCTTTGCCTTCAAATACGAGCTTTTCTATTGTAACATTCACAGGCTATGCAAAAATGAGTTTTCCAAACACATCGTAAAAGAGCTTGGCGAATAAGAGTGCAATGACAGCGATCATGAGCGGTCGGATAAAGACGGTACCTTTTTTTAGGGCAAAGCCTGCTCCGATGTAATTGCCAAGTATGCCGAATACGGCAGCTGGAACAGCGATTGCATACATCACTTTGCCCCCCAGTATGACTGCGATAACCGAAGCGTAATTGGAAGCAAGGTTTAGTATTTTTGCATTGCCGGAAGCTGTGGTAAGATCATACTTCATCCATGCGGAAAACAGAATAATGGCAAGCGTACCGGTGCCCGGCCCGATTAAACCGTCATAAAAGCCGAGCAGTAAGCCTGCAAAGGCGGCCAAAGCTAAGGCTTTTTTACGAGGAATATCCTGTGCATTGTTTTCAGTGCCGAAATTCCGTTTTACCAATAGGAGCACCGCTACCACCGGTAGAACTACCACCAGCGCAGTCTTGAGCGTTTCCTGCTGTATCATGAGCGCAATCCGTATACCGGCAAATGAGGTGATAAACGAAAAAATTGCCGAAATAACTGCTACCTGCCAGTCGAGGGCACCGTGCTTTAAAAAGCGCACTGCAGAAAAGGTCGTACCGCACGCAGCGGAGAATTTGTTGCATCCGATGGCAAAGTGAGGGGGTAGACCGACAAATAAATACGCCGGTAGCGAAATAAGCCCGCCGCCACCTGCAGCGGAATCGATAAAACCGGCAAGAAAAACAAAAAACCATAAAAATAAAATAGACCAGAGAGGTAATTGCATGAGGGGAGTATAGTAATTTTTCACTAACTTGTGAACCTGTCTTTTGCAAATAGGCGGGCACCTCCTTCGTTGCTGCGAACAAATTAATCCTCAACGTATCGAAGATACGCCTCCGGTTAATTTGTTCTCGCGCCTTGGATCTGCTCCGCCTATTTGCAAAAGTGCTGGAACAGCAGATGTTTACATCTGCTGCGTCGTATGGCAAAAAAGTGTCTTCAATATATCAGAAGCGGCATGGATGCCATCGTTCAGAAATGAACATCCGTGTTCATTTCTGAACTTCGAGTTTTTCATAAACGAAAAACTCGATACTGTATGGAACCA
>JBQNBR010000098.1:0-6153 GCA_052169815.1 Treponema sp. | reverse complement strand
TTGCTTAATCTATTTTGCCTAACCGGTTTCGCTTAGGCAAGCGGGGGATACCATCGCTCTTCCTTGAACACAAGCTTACTCGCCGTTCCTTGACAGGCGGCTGGCTATCCATTACAATAAAGGATATTATAGTATGAGTATTCAAAACATCATTGCAGGCATTATTATTGCCGCTGCAGTACTTTTCTTAGCCCGCCGTTATTACAAGATTTTTACCGGCAAAAAATCAGGATGCAGCTGCGGCACCAAACATTTTATTGTAAAGAATGGAACCGTAACAGAGGAAAGATGCTCGTGCGGATGCAGTGGGTGCTGCAATACGCCGAAAGGTGAAAAATCCTAACGCACACATACAGTAATTTTTACATAAAGATGAGGAGATAGTATGGCCATCATAATTCGCGGTACAGGGAAAGCACTTCCCGAAAAAAAAATGAAAAATACCGATTTTCCGGCATCTCTTGAAACTTCTGATGAATGGATACATAAGCATACCGGTATCTCTGCACGGTACATTGCCAGCGAACACGATTGTTCACATCTATTAGCTACAGCCGCTTGCCGCAGGGCACTCGAAAATCTACAGGGCAGTAGTGATCCGGCAGGCACACAGCAACCGGTAGCCGCCGCTGATATCGATGTCATTATCTGTGCAACAGTGACAGGCACCTACAAAGGGTTTCCGTCAAATGCCTGCCTTATACAAAACGAATTATCAGCGCCACATGCTGCTTGTTTTGACGTTTTAGCAGGCTGCTCAGGCTTTTTGTATGGTTTGGATATCGCTGCATCTATGCTCACCAAACATAACTGGCGGTATGCGCTTGTCTGCGGCTCGGAAATTTTAAGCAGAATACTGGACTGGAACGACCGCTCTACCTGCGTCCTATTTGGAGACGGAGCGGGAGCTGTCTTGCTTGAAAACACTGCAACAGATGCCCATCAGGTAGGCATACAGTCGGTTATACTGGGCGCAGACGGTTCAGGCGGGATGGATTTGTACCTTGATGAAAAAGGCCATGTACAAATGAATGGTCAAAGCGTATACAATTTTGCAGTACACTGCATAACCGAAACCGTACAAAATTTACTGCAAAAAGAATCATTAACATTGGACGACATCGATCTCTTTGTATGCCATCAAGCAAATTGGAGAATATTAGATGCCGCCGCCAAACGGCTTAAATGCGATCCTGCAAAATTTGCCTGTAATATAGAAGATTATGGCAATACTTCAGCAGCATCCATACCTATCGCTCTCGATGATTTTTTCTGCAAGGGCCAACTGCATAAAGGCATGACGATCGTCCTAGCCGGTTTTGGCGCAGGCCTTACATGGGGCGGCTGTGTGATTCGGCTGTAATTATTCAACCTGTTCTGAAACGTAAGTTGTCAAACAGGTTTATTCGTGCACATACACTAAGGAAACAGGTATGAACTCTATTTTTCTATTCTCAGGTCAAGGCTCTCAGTACCAAGGGATGTTGCAGGATATCTACACTGCATATCAAACTGCACAAAAAGTTATAGACGATATCAGTGCTATTACCGGCGAACCTATTAAAGAACTGTTATGGGATACCGATAAATCAGTGTTATCCCGCAGTGATAAAGGGCAGATCGCTATAATAGCGGTGGAAACGGCAATACTGGCCGTCCTGCGGGAAAAAGGAATACAACCGACCGCGGTTGCTGGTTTTAGCCTCGGAGAATTTGCTGCACTTTATGCAGCCGGCGTGCTTGATTTTACCACCATGATACGCATAGTACAAAAACGAGGCAACATCATGCAAAAAGCATGTGACCGTATTGCAGCAGCCGGCGGCGCACAGGGTACCTGCGGTATGGCAGCGGTTACCAAACTCTCACCGGAGGTAATACGCCAGGTACTGCAGCCATACGCCGACTTTGAACACGGCACGGTGTTTGCGGCCAACATGAATAGCCCGCTGCAGACCGTCATTTCAGGCACTGCAGAAGGCCTCGCCTTAGCAGAAACGCTCTGCAAAGAAGCAGGCGCCAAACGCTTTATTAGACTTGCGGTAGCAGGACCCTTTCATTCCCCGCTTATGCGCGAAGCTGCAAAGGAATTTGAGGCGGTTATTGCAAACGAACCCTTTGCCGATCCGAGTATTCCATTATTTTCGAACGTAACCGGAAAGCAAATACAATCTGGAGCTGAGGCAAAGGCTAATGCGGTGCTCCACTTAACACATCCCGTGCTCTGGACTGACGAAGAAAAAGAGCTCGCTCATCGTATGCAAGACAAAGGGGACTGGCAGCTCATAGAAATAGGGCCAGGAAACACGTTGTGCAATTTATGGCGCGATAGCGGGTATGCACAATACGATGACGGAGAGCCGAAAACTATTGCCTGTTTGCCGACGGGAACGGCTGAACAACTGCAAAAAATACTGAACGGACGAACATAAATAGCCCTGGTGCGACAACTTACGTTTCAGAACAGGGCTAATGTCTACGGATAAAAGGAGCTAATATGTTATTAAAAGAAAAAACAGCATTGGTAACAGGTTCTTCAAGAGGGATTGGGAAAGAGATTGTACATCGTTTTCTCGAAGAAGGCGCAGATGTATGGGGCCTTTGTACCAAACCGTCAGAGGCTAAAGAAGAAATGGAAGCGTTTGCACGGGCACATCATGTTATGTTCCATGAAATCTACGCAGACTGCGGCGATGCCGATGCATTACGCGAAACCGTAAAAAAAGCCCTGGAGCATGCAGGCAACTTTGACATATTGGTGAATAATGCGGGCATTACGCTGGACGGCCTCTCATTCCGCATGGCGCTCGACGACTGGGATAAAGTATTACGGGTCAATTTGACCGGGGCATTCATTACCTCCCAAATTATCTCGGCTGCTATGATCCGTAAACGCTGCGGCTCAATCATTAACATGACTAGTATTGTCGGTATGCATGGACAAGGCGGTCAGGTCAATTATGCAGCGAGTAAAGCAGGCCTCATCGGTTTTACCAAAAGCCTTGCCAAAGAAACGGCGGGCAGAGGAGTTCGGGTTAACGCCATAGCGCCCGGCTATATTGAAACTGATATGACTGCCGCAGTCAACGAAACAGTACGGGAAGCATGGGTTGACACCATTCCGTTAAAACGAGCCGGTAAGCCTATTGATGTTGCAAATGCAGCAGTATTCCTTGCTTCCGACCTTTCATTGTACATTACCGCGCAAGTGCTTGGCGTGGACGGAGGCATGGGCGCGTAGTATGATAGACATGAAGCGAACGGTAACCTGCGGTGAATTGCAAAAAGAAGACGCCGGTAAAACGGTTATATTAAACGGGTGGGTACACCGCAAACGAGATCACGGCGGGATTGGCTTTTTAAATCTACGAGACCGCTACGGAATCACCCAAATTGTAGTTGACGATGATGCAAGCGAGGCGCTCAAGCAAACGCTTTCTCAGCTAAAAATGGAATACTGCATTGCAGTAAAAGGGGATGTTCGGCTTCGCCCTGACTCAATGATTAACAGCGCAATGACTACCGGACATATCGAAGTGAAGGCTTTGCAGATAGTCATTTTATCCAAAAGCGCTTTACTACCCTTCCAAATTGAAGAGCAAACCAACGCCAACGAAGAGCTCCGGTTAAAATACCGGTATCTTGATTTGCGCTCCGAATCGATGCAGCGCCATCTCATACTCCGCTCCCAAGTAACATTCGCAGTGCGGGAGTATTTAACGCAGCATCAGTTCTTAGAGATAGAAACACCTACCTTTATTAAATCCACACCGGAAGGAGCGCGGGATTATCTAGTGCCTTCCCGTCTCTACCCCGGCAAATTCTATGCACTGCCGCAGTCTCCGCAACTGTATAAGCAGATTCTCATGGTGGCCGGTTTTGACCGCTACTTCCAAATAGCGCGATGCTACCGCGACGAAGATGCGCGCGGAGACCGCCAGCCTGAATTTACCCAAATAGACATAGAGATGAGCTTTGTTTCGCGCGACGACGTGCTATCCTTAACGGAAGCCATGCTTGCTTTCGTATTCCAAAAAACAATCGACCTGCAGCTTCCCGATTCTTTCCCCCGTATCAGCTATGACGAGGCTATCGATTGTTACGGCACCGACAAGCCCGATTTACGGTTTGACATGAAGCTGCAGGATGCACGTTGGATAGCAGAACTTGGAACCTTTACGCTGTTCAAAGAAACGGCAGCTTCAGGCGGTACGATTAAAGCATTAGTCGTAAAAGGCCAGGCCGCTCAATATAGCAGAAAAAAAATTGAAGCATTGGAAGAAACCGCTAAAATTTACAAAGCCAAAGGCCTTGCATGGACAAAAGTTGTAAATGGTGCCTTTGAAGGCGGTATTGCGAAATACTTTGCAGGATCAGAAGCTGCCGTTTGCAGCCGCTTGCACGCTGAAACGGATGATTTGCTGCTTTTTATTGCCGATTCAAACTATAAAACAGCCTGCGTTGCATTGGGTGCAGTACGGAGCAAACTCGGGAAAGACTTAAATCTCGTTGATCCCAAAGTATTTGCATTCGCATGGATTGTAGACTTCCCACTTTTTGAATGGAATGAAGATGAGCAAAAATGGGATCCAGCCCATCACATGTTCTCTGCTCCGCAGGAACAGTACCTACCGACGCTCGAATCCAATCCTGCAGAGGTAAAAGGAGACTTGTACGACTTAGTACTAAATGGCTATGAAATTGCCTCCGGTTCCATAAGAATACACGATCCTGAGCTACAAAAGCGTATTTTCGGTATTGTTGGCTTTAATCCGGCAGATGCAGAGCAGAAATTCGGCTTTTTAACCGAAGCCTTTAAATACGGAGCACCTCCTCACGGCGGTATTGCACCGGGCCTTGACCGTCTGGTCATGCTGATGACAGGCCAAACCTCCATTAAGGAAGTTATTGCCTTTCCTAAAAATACCTTTGCCGTTAGTCCTATGGATGAAAGCCCCAGTGAAGTTGATCCCAAGCAGCTAGCAGAATTACATCTTGCTATTCAAGGCAAATAGTTTATATGGATATTGAAGCGCTTGAATTCCGTGCCGCCTGTATACAAGCGGCGCGGGATTTTTTTATTTCGCACGGCTATCTTGAGCTTGATACCCCCGCTCTCGCACCTGCGCTTATTCCTGAAAGCTGCTTGGAAGTATTCAGAGCCGATTACCTTAAACCCTTTAAAACAGACAAACAAGCGCATATCCCTCTTTTTTTAACGCCTTCTCCTGAGGTGTTTATTAAACCGATTATAGCACAGCACAAGCGTTCAGTGTTTCAGCTTTCAAAGTGCTACCGCAATGTGGAAGCCATAGGTGCCATTCATCATCCGGAATTTACGATGCTTGAGTACTATACTATGCAGGCGGATTATCGAGATTCGATACTGCTGACCGAAAGCTTTTTACAAGCAATGGTGCAAGCAGCAAAACCATTGGCAGTTGCCGACCAAAGCGCTTGCGAAGTTATTGCGCAGCCTTTTTTGCAGCTGACGATGGACGAAGCATTCATGCGCTATGCAGGTTTTTCACTGGCAGAAGCACAAACACCGCAAGCACTTGCAGCACAAGCTGAACGCTTAGGACTCGGTGCACAAGCCCAGTACGAACAATGGGCATGGGATGACTTATACGAGCTACTGTTGGTACACTGCATTGAACCACAACTACCACTCCATAGACCTGTTGCGCTCATTGATTACCCCGCACAGGTGCCCTGCCTTGCACAAGAGCAAAGCGAATACTACATAACCAGCGCCGGTGTACCGGTGGAATGGAAAACCAAGCAACGATGGGAAGTGTATATCAATGGAGTGGAATTAGCAAATTGTTATACAGAAGAACGTGATGCACAGGCTATCGACCAGTATATGCAGCAGGAAGCGACAGTGAAAGCCAAAACAGCACGGGTGCCGCATCCTCCAGTACAAAACTTCGGTGAACTCTGCGCAAAAATGCCACCTTGTTCCGGTACTGCGCTTGGATTTGATCGGCTTATTATGCTTTTAGCCGGTAAATCCTCTTTGGCACCTTTTCTACACCACAACAGCATACAACAATAACCCTGGTGCGACACCGTACATTTCAGAACAGGGCTACTATTAAACCCTCGTATAATAAAGTCATAGAATTATCTTGTATCATTTGGGTAAAA
>JBQNBR010000097.1:0-6161 GCA_052169815.1 Treponema sp. | reverse complement strand
TAGAGCAAAGGACTGAAAATCCTTGTGTCGACAGTTCGATTCTGTCCGACGGCATTTATTCGTTCATAAAACTAAATCGCTTTTATATATCTTCAAAAAAACGGTTAATTCTATCTACAGAAAAAGCATTGTGAGCTAATGCGTGGTCTTTAATTGCCGCTTTATCTTCTTCAGAAAGTATTACTCCTTCTTGTTTTAGTCCGGTTAGCAGCGTTTCAATGTCCATTAAAGGTAAATGCCGGCACATAAACGGTATCGCTTTACATTTTACCGGCGCTTTCATCGCGGGGGTCATAGCTTCAAGCTCTTCATCGATATACGGGTGCATGTCGTCATGTTCGGTAAGGTACTGGCGTTTTGCGGCAGCAAATAGCGTCAATTTTTGATTAACCGGTGCATTACACAAAATAATAGCAGTAAAAAGGTTCACGCCGTCAAGGCGGATGTCCAGCGCTTGTTTCTGCGTTTCTTCCAATGCCTTTTGAAAGCCTACAAAATCCGCTTTTTCCAAAAGCAGCCATAGTGGATTATTCATAATCATCGCCTCCTGATAGCAATTTCTTGTATAATATGTGAGCCCACGGCTCATCGGGATAGCTTTGCACAATATGCCGAATATAATCGGGAGCTGATTCGGCATATAGCGTGAAATGCTGCTTTTTATAAAAATTGAGCGCCCATGCGGATCGTTTTAACACCGATGCTACAAGCGTGTTCCGTTGTTCACCTATTACTTTGGCTTCACAATCGTGTAGCAGATAGGATCCAATTCCCTGCCGTTGATACGGGGCGGCAACATACAACGCCGATAGAAAAGCATGCTTCTCTTTGATGCGATACGCGTAGAAGCCAGCATATTCTGAAGCTTGTGTAAGAAAAAATACAGAGTCATGCGCAAACAGTTCATCAAAGATTGAGGCCGATGATTCAGTATAGCCGGGTATGTTTGTTGTGTGTGCGCTGTTAAAAATGCTGAGCGCAATAGCTTGTTGGCTCTGTTCTGCCGGTATTATGCGCTGCATGGTTATCCTCTTAGCAGCAACCCAAAAGATCGCTCGGTATCGAATTGTATAACAGAGCCTCTGTACACAAATATGGTTGCAGGTAACGTAATAATGCACAACATAGGGACACCTTGCAAAAAACCGTATGATTGTGTCCGTTTAGCGTATCACAGTAATGTGCATTTGTAAAGTGAATGGGAGCAAAAATAATGATACCTGAATATGAAGTAATTGCATTGGATGAGGCGCAAGCTCAGTATGTAGACAATAGATTAGCTGACTATGATAAAAAGTGCATAACATACACTATCGAGGGAGCGGTGTCGCTTGGAGTACTCCAAGATTCCAAGCTCATTGGGGGAGTGAATGCGTGTATGACGGCCTATCATATCCTCTATGTTTCCACCTTGTTTGTTGAACAAGACTATCGGCACAAAGGGGTAGGGCGTGCTTTGATGAGTAGATTAGAGACTGAAGCAAAAAAATTGGGCGCAAATATGATGAGGTTGGATTCCTTTGATTGGCAAGGGGCTCTTTTTTATGAAAAAATCGGATATAAGAAAGTAGGCGAGTATAGAAATGAAAAGGATTCGTTTTCTGAGTATTTCTTTTTAAAGGAGATCTAATTATCTCTACATTACGTCTATCGCGTTATGCGTAGAATATTACCTACAGGAAACAGTGCCTGCTTTTTTCTGGCTATGAAGGAGCGCGGCCTACAAGTTGCCTTTTCTACGGTTTGTTACTATCTTTACTATATGAATATAGACAAATATACCATAAAAGCCCGCGAAGCATTACAAGAAGCGATGTCGCTTGCTGAACGGGAAAATCATAGTCAGGTTGAACCTGATCATCTTTTGTACACGCTTTTGGATCAGCAGGACGGCATTGTCCCGCCGCTTATTGAAAAAATCGGCGTTTCAAATGAACATCTTTTACATGAGTTACAGCTGAGGTTGCAAAAAAAGCCTCGTATCACCGGCGAATCGGCGCAAGTGTACACTTCCCCCGTTTTGGTTAAGCTGTGCGCTCATGCAGAAAAACAAGCTGCCTCGTTGAAGGATGAGTACGTTTCTACCGAGCATCTTTTGCTGGCTCTTGTGCAATCGGATGATCAGGTCGGCGAGTTTTTGCGCGCTCAAGGCATTGCGTATACCGAGGTGCTCAGCGCACTCAAAGAGGTGCGGGGGAATCAACGGGTTACGAGCGAAGACCCTGAGGCGACCTTTAAGAGCTTGGAAAAATATTGCCGCGATCTAACCGCGCTTGCCCGGCAGGAAAAAATCGATCCGGTGATCGGGCGGGACGAAGAAATTAGGCGAGTGATGCAAGTGCTTTCACGCCGTACCAAAAACAATCCTGTTTTGATAGGAGAACCCGGTGTTGGAAAAACTGCCATCGTGGAAGGGCTTGCGCGGCGCATTATTTCAGGTGATGTTCCCGATAGCTTAAAGGGCAAGAAAGTTTTATCGCTTGATTTAGGCGCCTTGGTGGCCGGTGCAAAGTTCCGGGGTGAATTTGAAGAGCGGCTAAAAGCCGTTATTATGGAAGTGCAAAAGTCGGAAGGTGATATTATTTTATTTATCGATGAATTGCACACCCTCGTGGGAGCCGGCGCCTCCGAAGGTTCTATGGATGCCTCGAATCTCCTCAAGCCTGCGTTAGCGCGGGGAGAGCTGCGGGCTATTGGCGCGACAACCTTAAACGAATACCGTAAGTATATCGAAAAAGATGCAGCGCTTGAACGCCGCTTTCAGCAAGTGTACTGTCCTGAGCCCACCGTTGAAGACACCATCGCCATTTTAAGGGGCTTACAGGAAAAGTACGAGGTACATCATGGAGTGCGTATCAAGGATGAGGCGCTGATCGCGGCTGCCCTTTTATCTAATCGGTATATTACTACCCGTTTTTTGCCGGATAAGGCGATTGACCTTGTGGATGAGGCTGCAAGCAGGCTTAAAATGGAAATTGAAAGCCAGCCGGTTGAATTGGATACGGTTGAGCGGAAAATACTACAGATGAATATCGAAAAGGTCTCTCTTTCCAAAGAAAAGGATGCCGCTTCGATGGAGCGCTTGGAAAAGCTTGAGAAAGAACTTTCCGATATCACTGAAAAAAGAAATGTGATGCAGGCTCAGTGGCAAAATGAGAAAAAAAGGATAGAAGAATCCCGTAAATATAAAGAGGAGCTGGAGCAGTTACGCAGGGCAGAAACGCAGTTTACGCGGGACGGCAATTTGACAAAGGCTGCCGAGATCAAATACGGACAAATTCCTGAACTGGAAAAAAAGATAGCTTCGGTTACCGCCGAGCTTGAGAAAAAAGCGGATACTGAGGGGCAGCTGTTACGTGAAGAAGTTTCGGAAGAAGATATTGCCAAAATCGTGTCGCTGTGGACGGGGATACCCGTTGCAAAAATGCTTGCAAGCGAGCAGCAAAAGTATTTGGACCTTGAACAGGTACTGCACCGCCGTGTGGTTGGACAGGATGCTGCGGTACAGGTAGTCGCCGATGCAATCAGGCGCAATAGGGCGGGCCTTTCCGATCCTAACCGGCCGCTCGGCAGTTTTTTGTGCATCGGGCCTACGGGGGTCGGTAAAACGGAGCTGGCGCGTACCCTCGCAGACTTTTTATTCAATGATGAAAAAGCGCTTACCCGTATTGATATGAGCGAGTACATGGAAAAGCATACGGTAAGCAGGCTCATCGGCGCTCCGCCCGGCTATGTGGGCTACGATGAAGGCGGTCAGCTCACCGAAGCAGTGCGCCGCCGGCCGTATAGTGTGGTGTTGTTCGACGAAATAGAAAAAGCGCATACCGATGTGTTTAATGTGTTTTTGCAGATTTTGGATGACGGCCGCTTGACCGACGGGCAGGGTAGGCTCGTCGATTTTCGCAATACGATCATCATCATGACGAGTAATATCGGCTCCGACTACATCCTTGAATCGGAGAACCTTGAAGATGCCGCGGGCCCTTTAAAAGAAATGCTGCAAAAGTATTTCCGCCCCGAATTCCTGAACCGTATCGATGAGATATTAACATTCCAACGCCTTTCCAAAGAGCATATCAGAAAAATCGTTGATATACAGCTTGAGGCCGTTGGTAAGCGCATGAGCGCTCGCCGTATGCAGCTTACGGTAAGCGATGCTGCAAAAGATTTGCTGGCTCAAAAAGGGTATGACCCGCTGTACGGTGCGCGGCCTTTAAAACGGGCTTTGCAAGTTGAACTTGAAAACAACTTGGCAAAAGAGTTATTATTAGGGAAATTTACAGAAGGCGATACCATTGCAGTTGATGTTGCCGATGACGCATTGGTATTTAAGAAGGCCTAAGGAGGACTGGTAATATGTTGAAAATCTATCAGGCAAAATGGAAGTGCATCATAGCGGGATGTATGCTGCTTTTGGCAGGTATTCCTGTATATGCGGCAGGATCAAAAGAAACTGCCGGTACAGAAGAAGCGGGTGTTCCGGCGGATACCGCACCGCAAAACACAGGGATGTCGTGCCGTAGCAGTGTTAACTATCCCTTTTTTAGTGCGGAGCCTGCGCTCAATATGCACCTTGCAAAGCTTACCGGTGATGTACTGAAACAGTTTAACGAAAATTTTTATGCAGGTATAGCGGCTGAAACTACTATGCCCTTTACTCATGAATGCACTATCAGCGCTCGCAATGTATATGAAAACGACAACACTATTAGTTTGTTGCTTTCAGTGTATAGTTATACCGGCGGCGCTCACGGCGAAACAACGCTCATTCCGGTAAACTATAGCAAAAACACCAAGGCTTTGCTGTCGTTAAAGGATGTGATAGGTTCTGTTTCAGAGGATACCCTTATGAATCTTTCTCAAGAAGCGCGCCGTTTATTGCAGGAACAGCAAGCGCAAGGCGTTTTCCATGCAAGTGCTGAATGGATTCACGATGGAACGGAACCTAAAGAAGAAAATTTCGCGGTGTTTTGCCTTGAACAAGATCGTATCCGTATTGTATTCCGCCAGTATCAAGTGGCTGCGTACTCTGAAGGCATGCCTGAGATTGTAGTACCTTTATCGTTTTTTAAGCGCTAGCAAGGCTGCGTATAGGTTATGCCAAGCATCGATAGCGTATACTGCCGTGAATTCCAAAAAGTTATTTTAACGTACTATCGTGAACGAGGTAGAACTTTCCCGTGGCGGGTAACTCGTGATCCTTACGCTATTTTGGTGTCCGAGATGATGCTGCAGCAAACGCAAACGGAGCGGGTAGTTGAAAAATATGCGCAGTGGCTGCGGGTATTTCCTTCCGTATCCGTGCTTGCTGCGGCATCTTTTCCGGACGTACTTGCGCAATGGGTGGGCTTAGGGTATAACCGCAGGGCACGGTTTTTACACGAATGCGCTAAAGCTGTTGTATCTGAATACGGTGGCTTCATTCCCTCTGATCCTGCGGTATTGCAAAGGCTTCCGGGTATCGGCCCGTATACCGCCTCGGCTGTCTCTACCTTCGCTTACAACAAACCGAATGTGTTTATCGAGACCAATATTCGTTCGGTGTTTATCTTTTTCTTTTTTAAAGAACGGGTGGATATCAGCGATAAAGAACTGCTTCCCTTTATTGAAGCCTCGCTGTATACGGAAAATCCCCGCCTGTGGTATTATGCGTTAATGGACTACGGCGCCGAATTAAAAAAGAATGTTGTCAATCCTAATAGAAAAAGCAAGCACTATACTAAACAGTCAAAGTTTGAAGGTTCTGTCCGGCAGGTACGGGGAGCCTTGATACGCAGTCTTATGACGGATTCTTGCCAAGATTACGGCAAACTTTTCGGGACTCTGCAAACTCAGAAAGACCTGTTTGATAAAGCTTTATCGGGTTTAGTAAAAGAAGGCTTTGTCGCCGAAAATGAAGGCTGCTATAGTATCCAGTAGGGCAAGCGGCTCAAGGCTTAATCTGCCGAGAGTTTTATAGATAGAGCGTATTATTATAGATAAGGTTGGTATCTTATTCGTATAAGCGTTTAGGGTGCGGATTATATCTATATGAATGTATGAATATCGAATACTTAAAAGAGGGCACTAATGATAAATACAACACTTGTTCAAGTGAGAGTTGATTAAGCTCTAAAAGATGAAGTTACTAATATCTATGATTATTACGGACTGGATTTACC
>JBQNBR010000096.1:0-6227 GCA_052169815.1 Treponema sp. | reverse complement strand
TTTTAACGCTGATTCGGTAGCGCATAATCTTGACCTCTTTATCTTCGGTCTGGTCTTTAACTGGTGTTAGGGGTAGGGGCCAGGCCGTCTTTGACCTTGATGCGCACATTTTTGAAACATGTGTGCTTATGTCATTACCCTAATAATAGTTGATTACATCTGTCGTTTACTTCGCTCAGACACTTTCAACACAGGGTGCTGCCTAATGTAGGGTGCTTTATAGTTATAAAAAGAAAGGTTTTTATATTTGACTTTACCTATAAAATATAATATAATACTTATGCAATAAATTCTATTAGCGTATGTAAAATGCGAGTCAGATTGGCCTACCTAAAGCGGCAGATAACGGAACTAATATGACATATAAAGCTTATTTGCAATAAAAGGGATTGTAAGAAAGGAGACGTAAAGATGAAACAGACAGTATCATTTTTTTTACTTTTAGTTATGGTTATTGCCATGGTATCCAGTTGTGTAACAAGAACAAATGTTATCTTTAACACTGACGTCGCTGGCGCTGATGTGTATGTTGATGGAGAGCATATAGGAAAAACACCTGTTACTAAAAGCTTGAGTAATGCGGTATGGGAAGACCCTGATATTCTTATAAAAAAAGATGGATATCAAGATATGTATCTTGGGGTTAAAAAAGAAGTAAAAGTAGTAAATCTTGTATGCGGTTTATTGCTCTGGTGGCCATCATTATTGTGGGTATATGGACCGACGGCGCATCAGCATTATTTATTAAGCCCTACAAAATAGATAGATAAATACGAAAAAGAATATATGTTTATTCATGGGCAGACTTCAATACCTGAGACGATCTTTGCATCGAAATCAAGGGGATTGAAGCCTGCTGTATCTTGGCATAAAGCGTCGGGATTGTTGATTTGATAAAATGTGGTAATCTATCACGCTCTTTGTTCGCAGTCATGGATGCTATAGCTATGCAGGAGGTTCCATGTCTTTTAACGATATGTTTCGATTAAGTTGTCATGCGGTGATTTTGAATAATGACGGATACGTATTGCAACTCAAACATACCTATAATAACAATATCTGGGGGCTTCCCGGAGGATCGGTAAATCCGGGAGAAACTATTCATGAGGCGCTATATCGTGAATGCATAGAGGAGTTAAACATAAAAATTGAAATCAACAAGCTTAACAGGAGTATATTTTCATTCTCAGTATAATGCCCAAGTTTTTATTTTTATGTGCAGTTTTAACGATAGTGAAAAAATTGTCCTGAGCGATGAACATTCTGCTTTTGCTTTTTTTCCAGTTGATACATTAGATAGTATACAAAAAATACGGGTTATGGATGCAATTAACTATACCGGATATGTAGTGAGTAGAAAGTTTTAAGCACTCAGCAAAAATGGTCAAGCACTTACTATAATTTGTTGACGAAATGGGCAATATACAGTATGTTTAAAAAGTATGGGGATGTTCCGGTTTCGACTAGAAAGGTTGAAACTTGAGCTGCAGACGGAGTGCTGAACGCCTTAAAATCAGCAAAATCTATAACTGCCAACGATAATGACAGTTTCGATTACGCATTAGCTGCATAATCGCGGAACCTGCTGCGTGTTGCTTCCGAGCAAAGCGTGTGTTCCGTCGCCAGTCGGAGCTTGCTTTTTACTTTGTGCGGGGAGTAAAAGGGACTTTTTCCGTAATACGGATTCGACGCTTGCAGTGCTGCTACCGGATCCCGACAAATACCTCGCACTGATAAGTCTGTAGAGGTTCCTGCTTCTCTTTTTAGGACGGGGGTTCAATTCCCCCCATCTCCAAAAAAATCCTTTTGTTCCCTTGCACTTATTCCGTACCAAGGTTATCTACGGTATAGTCGTACACCGTCCAAATGTCGTCACGCGATGAAAGATAATAGGTGAAGCGTTTCTTTTCGCGGAAATTGGAATACGCAAACCATTCAATAACCGTCACTTCAGCTTCGGTGGCGTTGTACGTGGTACGCTCTATTTCGTACTGCACTGGGATGATTGCAATATCTTTGTCAGTGCGTGCTTGTATCAGCTCATGCTTATAGGTATTGATCATGTCCATGCGGCCGCTTTCCGGTTCGGCAGTAAAACGGCGGTTACGTGCAGGATCGCGGCCAATCATCCGTTCAATGTCAAGATACAGGAAAAACTCATCCCAGTGTGATTTTTGACGGGCGGTTAAAAGGTAGCTAATCACTTTATCCGGTGAAAGAGGCTGCGGCTGTAGTATGCCATCTGATAACAGCGAAACGGGTAAAGAAGACAGTGCTGCTGCCGAGAGTGCCGGTTTTACCTCTAAGCTGAGCCGGTTTGATTTTACGTGAAATTCAGCTTCTGTGTTAAGCCGTTTTAATTCCGGATAAAAATCAGCGGACAGCACGTAGACACCAGGGTGCTGGATAACGATGTATTCTTTAAGGTTTTCAATGAATGAATACGTTTCACCCGTTTCGATAGTTATTTCTCTAAAATAGATGTGCTGATTGGTATTACGTTTGCGTATCCACGGCTCTGTGTGCGGAAGTTCACGGTTTTTGGTGGTAAGCGCAGAAAAATCGAGGCTGAACATCCGGTCATTTGCCAATTTAAACCGTAACGGCTCTGTCCCTGTGTTTGTAATCGCAATTTTTACAAAGATAGGTTCAGCAGTGTCATTTCCAGGGTAATATATGCGTCTATTGTAAAATTTAATGGACACATTTGCATCGAACGGTTGTTGAGCGTTCATTGCTTCTCCTGCAAAACATATTACAGCAAAAAAACTAAAAGCGAGCGTAAGGATAATTTTTTTCACTGGCGTAGCCCTTATCAAGTGGTATTGTCCGTAACTAACACGGACAGGCAGGCTTATTATGCACTATAGGGCAGCTGCAAAAAACCTTGTTGGATTTTTTGCAGCTGCCCGACGAATCTTTCATAAGTCTTTATATATTAATGACTTATGAAAAACATCGCGAGTAAGTTTAAGGACAACCTTTAAAAAACTGAAGTTCTTAGAGGTCCCCTATAGCCTGCCTTTTGTCTTCTCTTTTTATATCGGCACTTCGTATATGCTGCTTTAATGCTTAGTTTGGGCATCGTGTGGTTTCGTCAAACGTTCGGCGAGGGTGCAGATTGCGTTTTTTATTCATTTCTGTTATAAGTATCGATGCTATATCGGTGGAGAGGGGTTTCAGCGTGTATATTGCAGTAGGCCTCAGCGGCGGTATTGATTCTAGTATGGCTGCGAAACAGCTGTGCGATCAAGGTCACCGCGTATGTGGCATTACGTTCAAACTTTTATATGACGATGAGCGTTGGGCGTGCGTTCAGGAACGTATGCTGGCAGAAGCTGCGCAAGCGGCAGAAAATTTAGGGATTGAGCATCGGATCTATGATTTTCGTACGGTGTTTAGACAACAGGTTATCCACTATTTTGTAGATAGTTACCGTATCGGTGAAACGCCTAATCCATGCTATGTTTGTAATAAACAGATTAAATTCGGCATTTTTTTATCAAGAGCATTGGAGGATGGCTTTGATGCTATCGCTACCGGTCATTACGCGAAAACGATTCGTAGTGAAGATGGACGCTTTTTGTTGGCGCAGGCTGCTGATAAGGATAAAGATCAAAGTTACTTTTTGGCCTTGCTGGATCAATGGCAGCTGCAACACACCCTGTTTCCGCTGGCGGATATCACCAAAGCGGAAGTCAGGCGCAAAGCAGAAATGCTCGATCTAGTGAACGCAAGAAAAGCTGATAGCCAAGACATCTGCTTTGTGCCGGATGGGGATTACGCTGCATTCATAGAAGCGGAAGCGCCCGAAGTTTTCTATCAAGGGGCTTTTATCGATATGAAAGGTAATACGGTCGGTGTACATCGCGGGCTGCACCATTACACCATTGGCCAAAGGCGTGGCCTTGCGCTTGCTTTTGGTCATCCGGTATACGTAGTGGAAAAATGCGCTACCAGTAATACGGTACGTGTTGGTACTGAGGCAGACCTTTTGGTATCCGCTTGCATAGTAAGGCACATGAATTGGATTATTGAGCCTTCAGCTGCCGATTCTACAGTATGGATAAAAACACGCTACCGTCAGCAGCCTAAAAAAGTGCACATCACTATTCTGGATCCTGATTCGGTGCGGGCGGTTTTTGAAAGTCCTGAAAAGGCAGTTGCGAAGGGGCAAGCGGCCGTTTTTTATCAGGGTAGCTTTGTGCTTGCAGGGGGAATAGTCAGTGAAGTATGCTATGAGTGGGAACAGGGCGCAGAATGACCGATCGTGCTTCTTTTGAACGGGATTGGCGGGTGCATGCTGATGGTTTACAAGCAGCGGCTTTGCCCGAACGTATTTCTCCCGCATTTCAGCGGCTTATACAACATGCTGATCAGCAATCGGCGGCAGCATTGGCCCGGCAAGTTACAGCAACGGCAGCAGAGCAGGTACACGTTCCTCTTGAACGTGCCGACCCATTAGGTGAAGCGCGCTATTGTGTTACCCCCTTTCTGGTGCATCAGTATCCCAACCGGGTTTTGCTCCTTGCAACGGGGCAATGCTTGGCGTATTGCCGATACTGCTTTCGGCGCGAGTTTACCGCCCGTACGAGCCCTTTTATCGGTCGCGACAATATAGAAAAAGCGGTGACGTACATTGCAAACACGCCACGCATACACGAAGTGCTTGTTTCAGGTGGTGATCCGTTGAGCGGAACGTTTGAGGAGCTTCGCTATCTTTTGGCAAGGCTTCGTGCTATTGCGCCCGATCTCCTTATCCGGCTTTGTACCCGTGCGCCCATTTTTGCACCAGAGCTTTTTACACCGCGCCTTATGCAGCTTCTGCGAAGTGTGCGACCGCTTTGGGTTATTGCCCATATCAATCACCCTGCAGAACTTGGAAAAGAGCAAACGCAAGCGCTTAGTGCCTGTATCGATTCTGGCATTCCTGTGCAATCCCAAACAGTGCTCTTACAGGGAGTAAACGATATCGCTAGCGTGCTTGCTGATTTGTTTCATCGGTTGGTGTGCCTTGGAATAAAGCCAGGTTATCTTTTTCAAATGGACTTAGCGTACGGCACGTCTGAGTTCCGTGTTCCGCTTGAAAAAGCCTGCACCTTATGGAAAACATTAAAAACAATGCTTTCCGGCTTATCGTTGCCGCAATTTGCTGTTGATTTGCCGAACGGTGGGGGTAAATTCCCCCTTTCAGCGCTGATTGCCTACGAAGATATCGTAAAACCGCTGCATGATAATCAATTCTCTGCACGAGGAATTGATGGTGGTATTTATACCTATCCGCCTTCGCAAACCTAAACGAGCATAACAAACTGTAAAGGGGGGTAAGAAATTATAGCAATGTTGAACAATAAACATTGCACTATTTTTAGATCGGCAAGGGCAGTCGGAAGCGCTTAGCTGAAAAATTTCACGAGTTCATTTACGTCTACTGTTTTTAACACATCTTTGCCGTCTTCATCGGTAATCACTACCGCAGGGGCAGAAACTCCGTGTGCAGATGCAAAAGCTTTGCCTTCGTCCGAGGAGGCATCAATAAATTTTTTCCCAACTTCAGTTGGTTGTTCTGGGTCTTCTTTTAACTTTTTACTGATGTCTTCACAGTATGTTTTTAATTTTTCACTGGTGGCATCACCGGTTGTGAGTATATGTATTGTCATAATGTTTCTCCATGTTATTCCGTTAATATACGGATAATATCAGCTTTGTCGTTGGTTTTTAAAATTTCTTGCCGTTTTTCGGCACTTTTGAACAGGAGACTTACTTCTGCCAAGAACTGTAAGTGAGGTCCTGTTTTATCAACCGGCGAAAGCGTCATGATAAAAATTCTGCAGGGCTCTTGATCAAGAGAATCAAAATCAACAGGGTTATCGGAAATTCCAATGCAGGCAACAAGATCGCTTACCGAATTCGTTTTTCCATGCGGAATCGCAATACCGTGTTTCATTCCTGTGGACATTTTGTGCTCACGGTCTAGAACTGCCGCACGCGCAACAGCCTTATCCTTTACTTGCCCTGCTGCAACAAGCATATCAAGTAACTCATCAATAATTTCCTCTTTCGAGGTACCTTTTAAGTGAAGATTGACAGTTTCAGATGTCAAAACAGTTTGCAAATTCATAAATTTAGTTTAAGGGACTTTCATAGAAAAGTCAAGTTTGATTTTTAAGGAATTTTGTTCAAGGAAGAGAGATGGTATCCCCCGCTTGCCTAAGCGAAACCGGTTA
>JBQNBR010000095.1:0-6261 GCA_052169815.1 Treponema sp. | reverse complement strand
AATACCCTTTGTTACGACGCAAGCGTCGGGGTATTAAACCCTCCGCACGAATAAACCAATCAATGCGCCTCGCCGCAAGAAGCGTAGGATGTCTCAAATCTGTCCCCCACCCCGCACAATAATAAACTATGGCTATTCAGCCGCGTTATTGTATAATCGGGCTTGCAGCATATACAGTTCTTTATACTTTCCCTCTTGTTGCAGTAAAACGGCAGGCTCATCATCTTGAATAAGAGAGCCATGATCGAATACTAATACTCTATCAGAGAAAGCTGTTACCGCCATACGGTGTGAAATATACAGTGAACACTTATCTTTGAAAAAGGTATCAAATTGCTCATAAATGGTACTTTCCGCCTTAGGATCAAGCGCTGCCGTAGGCTCGTCTAAAATAACGATAGGAGCATTTTTATATGCTGCCCGTGCAATCGCAATTTTTTGCCCCTCACCGCCTGAGGGGGTAAAGCCTGAATCATCAAAATCGCGGTACACTAAGGTATCAAGCCCTTTTTCAAGCCTATCCGCAATTTCCTTTAATCCCACCGCTTCGGTTATCCGCATAAGCTCACGCTTTGCAGCCTCATCCGTATCGGTACCAAACGTAATATTATCTTTAATGGAAAAAGAAAAGAGTTTAAAATCTTGAAAAACGGCAGCAAACCAGCTTTGATAATACTCATAATCGATTTCTTTTATATTAATGCCGTTAATCAAAATAGCGCCTTCAGTCGGCTCGTACAACCGCATCAACAGTTTGACAAAGGTAGACTTACCCGCCCCATTTTCTCCGATAACCGCAATACGTTCTGTGTTCTTAAAGCTCACCGTTACATGACGTAATGCGTATTTTTGCGCACTCCCATATCTAAAAGAAACATTTTGAAATTCAACCGTAAAAAAAGCAGGTAATGCAGGTTTTAAGCCCTGTGCGGTATGCATCGACGGCATATTCATATACGCTTCAAAGGCTTTAAAATAATGGTTAAACTGTGCCAGCTCTATGCCGGTTCTTATGATTTCCGATAACGTTGCGGCAAAGGTCGCTATGGAAGCCAAATACATGGTAAAATTGCTTACGTTCAATGCGTTCGTAAAAACATCACGGATAAGAATAACATAACTCAGTATCAGCTGTACGGTAAACGTAAAAGCGTTAAATATACCGTTGAGTAACTGTGTATTGGCGATTTTGGTATAAAAGGTACTTAACGTTTTGATTTGCGCATTATACTTATCTAAAAACCATGCAGAGAGGTTATAATTTCTCATTTCCTTTCCATAGTGAAAATCAGTCATCTTTTCCGTGTAATACTGAATGCGGCGCTCCTGCATGGATTGTTCCATCCGGTACTGTATGCCTATCTTATTGGTTTTTGCAAATACTAACACGTTCAACACCACAATGACAATAACTGCAACAATGAGAAAGGGATTGAGCGTAACAATAATGGCACTGATACCTATAAGGCTTATTACCTTGCCTAGCATCCCGATAGATTCTTCTAAAATCACGCCAAAGCCGTAACCGCCTGAATAGACAAAACGCTCCGCCTTTTGTTTAAGATCAAGAAAAGCAGGGGTTTCAAGCTGCTCAAAAGCTACCTGCATCAATTTCTTCCCCAGCTCCATTTGAAAACGCTGAAAAGCAATGTTTTTACGTATACTGATAAAACGGGCGCATAGCGTATGCAGCACGCTGATGCAAAACAGAAATGCAACATAGAGCGCCAAAAAATGAACTGCCTGCTGTTTATCCTGCATCACAAAAAGAGCGCCTATGATATATTTAGGCAGCACCACGAGCATAACGGTTTTTGCAGCGTAAAGCAACGCCTGAAATACCAGGGCTATGGGAAATCCTTTTTCAATGGACCAGCACAGGCGGAAATAGTATACAGAACCTTTAAACATACAGCCCTGCTACTGCCGAACATCTGAAATAATGCTGCCGTCTTCGAGCGTTATTACCCGTGCGGCCTGCTGTGCAACCCCTTCATCGTGCGTAACCAATAAAACGGTTTGCTTATACCGTGCACTGCACTCTTTGAGTAAGGCGATAACCGTTTGGGAATTCTTTTTATCAAGATTACCGGTAGGCTCATCGGCAAGCACCACCGCAGGCTGCACGAGCATACTGCGTGCAATCGCCGCCCGCTGCTGCTGCCCGCCTGAAAGCTCAGACGGGAACCGCTGCAATTTATCCTGTAAATCCAAAAGCGAAACCACTTCCTGAAAAAAATCGATCGGAGGCTTTTCATTTTTCAGTAAAAGCGGGAACAAAATATTTTTTTCTACAGAAAGGCTCGGAATTAAATTAAAAAACTGATATACAATGGCCGCTTTTTTTCTACGGTATTCTGCAAGATCCGCTTCCGCTAAGGTACTGATGTCGGTATCAGCCACTATCACCTTGCCTGAGGTAATACTGTCAACGCCGCCGATTACATGCAGCAGTGTAGACTTTCCCGAACCGCTTGCGCCGATAATAGCGGTAAACTCCCCCTGCCGTATCGAAAGGTTAATGTCTTTACACGCATATACCTGATTTTCTTGTTCTCCATATACTTTTGTCAAATGAACTGTTTGTATGATATCCATACGGTATTCTCTCCCAATAGGTGCCGGCCGGTTTACAGTGCCCGTGCTACCAGTTCTGCCGGTTGTGTACCGGTATATTCTTTCAAATTTACAAAGTAAATCGCTACTATGCTTATACCTATTATACACACGTAAACGAGTAATATAGCATAATTAATGGCGGCTAATAGCGTGCCGAACGAAAACATAGTCCACCGGCTTGCATACCAATACAGTAAAAGGACGCCAAAGGGCAGCATCTTTACAAAAGGCAGCACGCAGTGCAGTAAAGCTTCTTTTAAACACAAGGCTTTCAGTTCCTTCTGCGCAAGACCGATGGAAAGCGCAACCGCAATTTCCTTTTTACGGTTATGCATACTGATGCTGATTGCTGCATACGCATTGATAACACACAAGAGAAATACAATAAACGCGATAATAGAAAAAATTGCGATAAATTTATAGCGATCGTTTATATTCTCGTTGTGTTTAATTTCATCATTATATACTTTAAACCGCACCTGCTGTGCTTTTTCGCTTGCTTTTAAGCATTCCGTTATGACACCGGCGGCTTCGGCATACACTTCGTCCGCAATCGTAAAGCATAAATGCGGGGCTGCATAACAATGCAGCTTTTCCGAAGCAAGCGTATTATGATAGAGCGGCTCCAGTACGGTAAGAGGGAAAATGATGACGGGAATAAAATGAAAGGGAGACTGATCGTACAGGTTCAGTTCAACAGCAGCCTCGTCGGGAATTGCAGGAAGCAAGGCTACCGGTACAGTGTGCGTTCCTTCGCTGCCATCGTTATGCAAAACGGCAAAATCTACTGCCGTAAGCGAATCGTTGAAAAAAGGAATAGTTTGAGGGTTCCGGTTCGGCTCGTAGGTAGTTTTTTTGGTTTGATTTATCACGAGCGCCTGCACCGTATCAGGGGCACCGGCGCTTTTTACACAGGCCTTGTAGGCATCTTGCTCCACGCCGTAACAGATTACCGACAACCGGTAGGTATTGTTTTTTCTCCGGCTTTTATTCAAATACTTCAAACTTTTACCCGTAGTATTGGCTTTAAATGCTTGCGAAAAAGCGGAATCAGGCAGGTCTATCAAAGCATGCATCCGTAAATGCCGTTGTGCCTGGCGTACTCCGTTGGTGTGTTTGAGCGTATCAAACAGCGCCGCCCAGTCCATGCTGTCGGCATTGTAATCGGTAGAAGGTATCAATATCTTAAAATTATACCGTGAATAGGTGCGGCTGTATTCATTGATTATGTCCAGCGAAGCTGAAACCGCTAAAAAAAACAGCACGAGAAGATAGCCGGCCATGAATATCCTCGAAACAGGGGCAAAGTACTTTTGATAGTTTTTAAACAATTCCTTTTGATAGGTTTGAGCTATCCGCAGTTTGCGCTTTTTACCCGCCGTTTGTTCTGCAAAGAGCTGCAGGGGCTGTAAACGCGCCGCTTTTTTTACGGAAAACGAAACGGCTATAAACACCGTCAATTCAGACGCCAGCAGCACCAGTATATATGCTGCAGGATTAAATCGAAATGACACCTTAAAAAAAGCAAAGGTACCGTCAAGGTTCTTGTAGCTTGCACTGGCAGCATTATAATAATGTATGAGCCTTGTAATACCAAAGGCTACTGCCGTTCCGCACGCCATCCCTATCAGAACGGGTACCGCGCTGCTCAACAGTGCTTCGAGCCGCAGCACCTTTTTTATATCGCGGGGGCTCGCGCCTAAGCTTTTGAGCACCCCCAATTCCCTTAAACGCTTTTGCACGGAAATATTGAACAAATTATACAGCAAGAAAGCAAAAAAAAGGATGAGTATTGTAATAAGGCTGACGCTTTCTTTTAGGCGCCTCATAACGTCGCTGCGGCTCCAGCCGTACTCGTGTGTCATATTATAGAAACCTATGGCATAAAACAAAACAAAAACGGTTAACAGTATTGTTGCAACCGCCACGCCACCCCACACAGCTATCGATTTTTCACGCTTCATCCGGCCGGTTACATATTCGGTTATAATGTGCATTGTACAGCTCCTTTGTGCATAAGATGATATAAGCCGATGATGGTTTGCTTCAGCATATCCCGCGTAAGATCGCAGTCTTTTTTATCCAATTTTAAGCACTGGGTATCGTTAAGCGCATGGCCCAAACAGCCTGAACACACGGTGCGTGCAAAACAGGCCTTGCATTCCGGGTTGCTTTTTTTGGAGGAAAACGCAAGAATAGCCCGCTGCATTTCTTTAAACCGTTCCGTATTAAACATACCGGTATCGAATACATTTCCCAAACAAAACCGCTCCGTATCGATAAACATAAAGCACGGGTATACTGAGCCGTCTGCCGCTACCGACAGCGTACCGAACCCTGCGTTGCAAATATACGGTACGGCAGGTTTTTCCTTGTAGATCAAAGGTGTAAGCAGCCGTGCCAACAAACTGTAAAGCGGCGGATTTTGTGTATAATCGGAAAGCGATTTAATGTTGCTAAAAAAATCGGACACCGAATTGACAAAGGGACTGTAATCGGGTAAGGCATAGGAACAAGCAGGATCGGCCATAACCGGCACTAAGTGCAGATTAAGCTTATCGGATATGTGCTTTACGTTTTGCACCACGTGCAGCGGCGTAATGCCTTGCTCAAGGTGAAAACGCGTATACGTCCCTTCGATCCCGGGAACAATACCCGTTTCATCGATTATCTTGTGAATAGTATCTATAATAACAGGGGACATCCCCTGTCCTTTTTGCGAAATACGGAGCTTGTTATTTACCGCTACATCGCCGTCGTAGCTAACCGTAACGGCAAAATGATATGTTTTAAAAATTTCGGCAATTTTTGCGTTGTAAATAGTTCCGTTGGTTATAACGGCAAACTGCGGAAGCGGCTTCCGCCGGCCGTTTTGCGTAAGTTCTATCGTTTTTTTGCACACATATTCGATTAACGGATAGTTTAAAAGCGGTTCCCCGCCGAAAAACATAATCATGTCTATTTTATCAAAATAGTCTAAAAAAACGGAAAGCGCCCGGTCTGCCGCAGCAGTAGTCATGTTACGCCCTTTGCTCTTATAATCGCCAGCATTTGCGTAGCAATACTGGCAGCGTAAATTACAGCCGCCGCTAACATTTAACGTAAGGCGGGAAAGCCTTTTCTCAGGAGAGGCTGCCTGAACAGGCTCGGAAGGGCATGTGTTTGCTTTCAAAAGAGCTGCACAGCGATCGATAACGGTGCAAGAAAACCGCTCGCCGATATCCGCATCGGCACGCTCAAGCGCAGTAAGCGCAGTAAGCGCATCGCGGGCAAGTTGATTCACTTTAAAGAAATTATAGGTATCGGGAAAATAAACTAAGGAGTGAGTGCCGTCAAGCGCTATAAATTCCATACGCTAAAGCCCATACGGCCGAACCACATATGCGGTTCGGCCAGAACATCAAAGCTGCGTGCAATTAGCAGTGATTGCCACAGTGCCATCCCCATGGATTACCGCAATTACCGCCGCAATTATCCCCTACGGTATCGCCGCAGCTCTTACCGCAGCTTCCTCCCCATGCTTTTACTTCCACATCACCGATGATGCCGCAAAAGCCATCCGTCTTACACGCTTCAATAAGCAATTTCTCATCGTTCATAATCAATACCTCCATATATAGATAGTATTATCATACTACACTT
>JBQNBR010000094.1:0-6280 GCA_052169815.1 Treponema sp. | reverse complement strand
GGTAGAAATGAATACGCCCCTGCTCGCAGAGGGTTGATGCGTTAAGCGCCCGCGCCAGCTTGGAATGCACTGCCCGTACACGGTGAATACGCTGCGTTACTCCCGCATTGATAAGCGTGCTTTCTACCATGTCGCCGCCTTGGTTATCCTCGATCACAACCGTATCGGCTTTCTGTGTTTCAGCCGCAGCCTTTACCGTTAAGCCCCACTGATGCGGTGTGCCGATAAGCGATGCATCGGAGAGCACATAGTAGTGGCTTTCGTTTTTGCGCTGAATGGGAGATGCACTGATAAGCCGCTCGGGGGCGCTGCCCTCTAATACCGTGATAATGCCGGTATGGTTTGAGTCTGCCGTATGACTTGCTGCAGGGTCTACGCTGACGATAATACGGTAGCGATTTGCAATAAGCGGTAAAGCGTCAACCTTGTTATTTTCTATCCAGTCTTTTTTGAAGAGGGCGTTGGGGTTATCGTCAAGTATTTGCGCATACAGTTCCTGCTGCCCTAAGCGGGTACCTTCGTACTTTGAGACAATCGTGCTGATAAACGCCGGTGAAAGGTTGCCCTTATTCTCATACGTACTGCCAACCGTTACATGTACGCACGGCTTCCCTTCGCTATTGGTAAGCCCTTCAAGCCGCTTGGTAAAGGCGGTTGGTTTCGGCGTACTGGTTACCACGCATAAGGGATTCTGCCCTAAGCGTAAACCGAGCAGCAGGTTATCAAAGGTTCTTTCAGGATACTGCCATTTATGGATTTCATCGCACCACAGCCAATCAGACTGCGCCCCTCTCGATTTTTCCGGCTCGGAACCGTAGAAAATACTGATTACCGCGCCATTATTAAAAAACACCTTTTTGATTGACGGCTTATAGACCATACCAAGAGATGGCGGGCAGTAGCGAGCGAGCCCTGATTCACCGTTAATCATAATATCGCGCACTTCTTCGGCGGTTGCACCGCATAGTGAGAGGTGTTTGTATTTACCTGTCCGCACCGCTTCTATGATTGCCTGTCCTGCCGTCCGCGTCTTCCCCCAGCCGCGCCCGCAGCGCAGGCACCAGATGTATTTTTTTCCGGTTATCCAGTCTTTTGGCGGCAGCTGATCATCACGTGCCCAAAAGCCCCAATCCGCTTCCAGCACTTCAAGTTCCGCAAGGGATAACGAGCTTAAAAACGCATCCTTTTCCGCTTGATTTTTCCGCAAGGTTTCAACGGTAAGACTTCTGTTATCAAGGCAGCTCCAGCCGGTTTTTTCAGGTGCCGCCTCTTCTTGTTTTGTATTCATGCCGCCTATTCCTCACCGTCTCCGTGCGCCGCTCTTTCAGGCAGCACCGCTGTTTCTGTCTCGTTTATCTGTTGCAGCTTTTCACTGATTGCTTTTTTCTTCAGTGCAAGACTTAATTCCACATCCTCTTTTGTGCCGACAAAAATTGATAGCTTATCAAGCCCTAATAGCTCACATTCTTTGTTGATTGCGCCAAGATATACATTCATGTTTTGCGATTTTATTGCCATCTCTTTTACTGCTGCAAGTTCTTCTAATTTTTTCCCTAATTCATATTGCTGGTCTATTTCTGCCGCTTTCTTTCTGCGTCTCTTTACTTCTAAAATATCTTTTTTCGCTGTTCCTATGGTAATACCCAATTCATACGCTATTTTTTCTGCAAAAAGTTCAATGTTCATGCTTTTTACCGGATTTAATCTATCAGCATACGCAATCTTAGCAAGATGCTCTTCCCGTTCTTTTTTTGTTCGCGGCGACTTTCGTTTCATATGTAAATCGTTTATTGTTGTTTTCGACATAGGGGGCTTATACCTTTTTTATGATTTTTTACCTTCGTGTATTGATAATGTTTATCAAAAATGATACAATACCTTTAATAAGGATGGTAAAAAATATGATAAAAATCAAAAATCTAACCGTTACAAGCAAGTTTAGGTATCTATGGCTCAAGTACATAACCGGCGTTAATCTTTCCGCACATTGTGCCGGATGTTTTAAAGGCGTATATTCAAAGCAAATATCGCCGACCATTACGAATCTTGAAAATGCAGAATTAAACGAATGCGAAACAAACATATTCTACCTTTGTGGAGTTGCTACCCCGTACAACTGGAGTAAAAATTTCCATCTTGCTTTTACGAAAAGTGCAGGAGATATACTTGATTATTCCAGTAACGGAATCCATGTTGTTATTGAAAATGCAAAACAACTGCCAATATCGGCTAATGACATTGACTATTCTCTTAAATATGCCGAGAAAAAAGAATATTACACCTGTAGAAATTGGCAGTTTGCTAATTACTTGAGGAAGCATAGTATTTTTTAAACACCTCCCAAGCGTCTTTGTTTCTTTGATATGATTTTCCATTCGGTAAAGGAAGATCAAACTCAAAATCAATAGCTGCTTTTGCCTCGCTTTCTGTAAGTATCCGTTTTCGCTGTACTATCGCAGCCCAGCAGCCAGAAGAATGTTTGTGTTCGAAAAGTAATATTTCTAATCCAGCTTTCTCACATGATTTTTGAAATGTTTCTTTTGTATGAAAATGTTGATAAAACCATTGTCCTTGTCGATACAATCCAGAAAAATTATCTTTATCCAGAAAATAAAAATTTCGTTTAGTAGTGGTAGAAAATTTTTCATTGACTTTCGATAAAAGCGTTTCTACCCGCCGGCCACTGATAAATATCTTCCCTTTTGATACTATGTTTAATACTCGCAATACAGCAATTTCAGCGTCCATGCTGTCAACAGAGTTCATAACACTGTCGCAGACTACAACATCAAATAATCCGTTATATTTAATAAACGCTATAAATTCGTCAATTTGCTTGTGTCCTAAACCGACATTAATACTCTTTACATTATGATTATAAAACTCAACACCGCAGATATTATATTTTCTCTCTTTTAAGAGTTTGACATAACCGCCTTTTCCGCATCCGAAGTCGAGAATATTTGCATCAGGGTGTTGTGTTATGTATGGAATAACATAGTTTTCGTATAGAACACTTTTATTTTCTTTTACGATATTTTTATATTCTTTTCCGTTCGGATTACGGTACATTTGCGCAAGTCCCTGTACAAAAGTCCGTTTTTCCAGCTTTTCGTATGAATATTCTCCGTAGCTTTTTGAGAAAAAGTATTCAACATCCTTTTGTTTTTCTTTCGGAACAAAAAAGATATTTGTTTCATACCCTAACAATTGGCATGACTTAATGTAATCGGCACCATCGTATATAATACCATTACAGATAACCGCAGAAAAAATATTACCGTACCGCAACATTAAGTTACAAATTTCTTTTACATAAAATGGTTTACTTGTTTGAATTGAAAAATCATTTGCATTTATTGTTAAAAATTCATTTTCTTGTACCTTTGCACCGGTGTATCTGTTATCTTTTGTAAAAACTCTATCGGTTCCGTTGTGCATCTGGTTGAAGAATATCTCATCAGCTATTCCTATATCATCACACATAAAGCACGGAGCACACTCAATACCGATTGCCGTAGCTGCTTTTGTCCTCTGGTGTCCCGCAATAATAGTCATATTCTTTTTGTTTACTAAAATGGGAATAATAATGCCGAGTGTTTGAAGACTGTTTTTTAATTCTTCAAAGTTATCATCCTGAATAAGACGAGGATTATATGCTGCCGGTTGTAAGTCTTTAATCGCAATCGTTTCAATCATTTAAGCAAACTCCTTATAAAGCCAAAAACAACGCCATTTTCACCAATGTAATCATCAATCTGTTGATTTAATACATTGTATTCTTCTTCTGTAAGTGGGATCTTGCGTTTACCACCGCTTTGCTTTGTCTTTTTCTTTACTTCAAGCCCATTTTCGTTGATTTCCATTTCAGCAAAGTCATATTCAGCAATGTTGCCAATATTAAAATCAAAGGCTTTCAACATATCATCAAGATCTTCATTCCACTCCAATTCTAACTTTTCAAAATCCCATTGAGCGTACTCTGCCGTTTTGTTGTCGATAAGACGGAAGGCTTTTATTTGCTCGTCAGTTAAATCGTCTGCATAAATACAGGGAATTGTGGTTATTCCGAGCTTTTCAGCCGCTTTTACCCGTGTGTGTCCGCATACAATGACATTATTTTTATCCAGAATAATCGGATTTTTAAACCCGAAAAGCCGGATGCTTTCTGCTACTTTTTCAGCGGCTGTATCATTCTTACGCGGATTATTTTCATACGGTTTTATGTCGTTTATGTTGATGTTTTCAATCTTCATAATTACACCTTAAAAGATATTTTTATTTGCGCGGAAACTTTAATACCCCGATGCTTCTTGCGTCAAGGCGTGTTTATTGTGTAATTATAAAATATCAGCAGTGCGTAACTCAAATTGAGATGACGAAAACATAAAAAAGCACGCAATATAATATTGATATGCTTTTAAAATCAAAAAAAGAGATTAAAAATTATACGTTTAATAAATCGGTATATTCACAATTCAAGGCGTTTGCAAGTTTTTTTGCAACATTCAGCCCTATAACCCTCCGATCGTTTTCCATTGCAGAAATATTTGTATAGCTAATGCCTGTACGTTTTGCAAGTTCAGTAAGAGACAGCCCTTCTCGGCTTCGGTATGCCGATAAAAGGCTGCCGGGGGTCATGTTAGTTTTTATTTCACGGTACAAGTCGGTATCTTCAAACTTTACAAAATCATCATCGTTATCGCTATCTTTCACGAGTGCATTAGGATACTGTTTTTGTATGAGTGTTTTTATGATGTCAGCTCCCATTCCTGTAATGGTTACATCAATATGGTGCACTTTCTCTACTACCTGCATAATATACCTCAATTTTTATAGCGTTGTTTTCGCAAGACCAACATGCAACATAGGAATATGTTAAATGACAATGATAGTTGTTTTCGCTTAATTTACTGAAATTTTTCCATTTAGGTTGCACTTCCCCGTTTTTCCGTAAATCGTCAATCAATTTGACAAAAAGTTCCTGCACTTTTTTAGGGGCTTTTTCTATGTTCTTTATTGCGTTTTTGTGAACTTTTACATCAAACATACTAAGTATGTATCATTTTTGATATGTTTTGTCAACTACTTTTATCACTGCTTAGCTTTATTCTCGTAAAAGCAAAAGCAGCATACTCTCTTTTATAACTGTTCACCTGATGTAAGTTTTTGTTCAAAATGCGCTAATTTTTTTCCTGTCAATTCACATTTGTCGCCCTGTACCATTTTTTGAACGGCTTTAAATTCAGTATGAGAGAAACGGACGCTATAGAGAATATGTTCTTCAAATGATTTTGCAGCGAGCGGAACAATTTTTTTACAGATTTCGAGTAAGACATTTGCATAATCGCGTATTTCTTTTTGTGCATGCGTATCACAACGGAGTTTCAAAAAATGAAATAAATTATGTAAGTCTATCTGCCAGTAGAATTCAGTATATAAAGAAAGCGGTAAATTAATACGGGCAAGCTCACGGGCTATGTTCTTCTCAAGCATGGATTGATACCCGTTGTAAACTGATTCTTGTTGACTTTGTATGATTTGTTGTACTGCTTCTTGCACATCACTAGGTACCGGCGTATCTGCCCGCCCTTGCCGATTGTTGGTACTTTGAAATGAAATAGCATCACAAGCAGGTACATAACATTCATTTTGCATAATGGAATACCTGCCTGAAATTTCATTTATCCGTGCTGTTCTATGCCGTATCCATTGCCGTGCAACGAAAATAGGCATTTTAAGATGAAACGTCATAATCACTTGTTCAAACGGGGAGGTATGATTATGCCGTAAGAGGTAGTCAATAAGTGCCGCATCTTCTCGCACTGATTTAGTACCTTCTCCGTATGATACCCGTGCAGCTTGCACTATACGGGAATCACCACCCAAATAATCAACTAATCGAATAAATCCTTTATCTAAAACAGGATATTCCTTATCAAGTATTTCTTCTGCCGAATGAACAATGCAATGTGCCATAGCTATACTATAGCATAATAAGCACTACTAAGCAATTTAGATATTTTTATAAGGTCTTACACTTTATTCTCAATAAAGTAAACATCAGGATACCGCCACAAAAGCAGTTTTTTCTTGAGTTTATATACTTCGGTTTCAACACCTTTTACGTCTTCGTACACGGGATTGCCGTCTTTGGTATATTTAAAATCGGCGTAGTAATAAACTGCCCGCCCGCCTTTTTCGGTTTTGGGGATGAGTAAGAACTTCGGCTGCAGTTCAAGGTCTGTGATAATGCCGACTTTTTCAAGCATTTTAAGCT
>JBQNBR010000093.1:0-6358 GCA_052169815.1 Treponema sp. | reverse complement strand
GTAATTCCATAAGTATCGATTTTATAAAGACTTATGGAATTACTCGTCGGGCACTTCTAAAAATCCAACAAGGTTTTTTGCAGGTGCCCTATTGCCTATTTACCGCAAAAACAGCAAGAGATTACCCTTTATATTGCCCCCTTTTTGATAACTCGCTGCTAAAATTACCCCTATTTTTCACTTGCAATATCAAGCATTCTTATGCTATGATATGAAAATTACACAAGCACTGCATGCAGATGCTGCACACCTATTTCAATGCAGCAATGCTATGTTACATCAGGTGCATGTACCGGCACATTGTTAAGCTCACATAGTTTCAAAAAGGAGTATGGTATGGAAATTAAGATGGTACTCTATCTTGTACTGGCAGGAAGTATTGCCTCGCTATTGTATGCGTTTATTAAAACACGCTGGATTTACCGGCAAAAAGTGGAAAATGAAGATTTAAAACGCATCAGTAGCTATATTGCGGAAGGCGCAATGGCTTTTTTGAGCCGAGAGTATAAAGCGCTCCTTCCTTTTATTGCACTTGTTGGCCTATTTCTTGTAGTAGGGAATAAAGGCGTTTTAAAACTGCAAGCCGGTGCGTTTGTACTCGGTGCAGTGGTATCGTTACTTGCAGGGTTTATTGGTATGAAGGTGGCCACCGCCGCCAACGCCCGTACCACGCAAGCGGCAAAAAACGGCGGTCTCACTGAAGCTTTGAAAGTTGCTTTTTCAGGCGGTAGCGTCATGGGTATGAGTGTCGTTGGGTTAGCGCTCTTTGGTCTTTTCATTGTATTAATGAGCGCTACCAGTCTCTTTGGTACCTCCGTTGCCGGTTTTTATGATATCATTTTACCGCTTTGTACTGCTTTTTCACTGGGTGCGTCTTCTGTTGCCCTGTTTTCCCGCGTAGGCGGCGGTATTTTTACCAAAGCAGCTGACGTCGGGGCTGATTTGGTGGGAAAAGTTGAAGCCAATATCCCCGAAGATGATCCTCGAAATCCGGCAACCATTGCAGATAATGTCGGCGATAATGTTGGCGATGTTGCTGGTATGGGCGCTGACCTTTTTGAATCCTTTGCCGGTTCGCTCGTTGGAGCCATGATACTCGGCTTAACGGTTTCAGCCTCAGACAGCTTAAAGATTAAGCTTATGGTCTTGCCACTTCTTATCGCAGTAGTCGGTATCGCCGCTTCGCTTATAGGTACCCTATTTGTACGCGCTAAACCAAACAGCGATCCGCAAAAAGCGTTAAATGCGGGGACCTTCGGAGCTGCGCTTTTAGCGACGGTACTTTTGTTCTTTGTATTGAAATACTTAATTGGAACCGAAGTGTTTAACGGCACTGCCGGAGCCTATCATATCTTTGGAGCTACCATTATAGGGCTCGCTTCGGGTGTTTTGATCGGATTACTCACTGAATTCTACACCGGAACCGGTAAAGGCCCCGTTGTTTCCATCATGAAATCGTGCGATACCGGTGCCGCAACTACCATTATTACGGGCTTAAGCGTTGGTATGCGCAGTACCTTCCCCACTATCATTTTAGTAGTTGCTGCTATTTGGGGCAGCTACAGTCTTGCCAACCTTTACGGCGTCGGCATCGCGGCAGTCGGTATGTTGGTTACCTTAGGTATTCAGCTTGCTGTTGATGCTTATGGGCCTATTGCTGACAACGCGGGCGGGCTTGCGGAAATGGCTCAATTCCCTCATGAGGTGCGTACCATTACTGATAGTCTTGATGCAGTAGGCAATACCACAGCTGCTATCGGAAAAGGATTTGCCATAGGTTCTGCAGCCCTCACTGCCATTATCCTGTTTACCTCATTCAAAGAGCATTCCAATATTTCGGTTGTTGATGTAACCAATATTCCAGTATTAACCGGTATCTTTTTGGGTGTAGCTATTCCGTTCCTGTTTTCAGCTTTAGCTATGTCAGCTGTGGGTAAAGCAGCATACAAGATGATCGAAGAGGTTCGTCATCAATTCAAAACCAAAGCGGGTATCTTAGCCAACAAAGAAAAACCGGATTACAAGCGTTGTGTTGATATCAGCACACAAGCGGCCATCAAAGAAATGATTATACCCGGTCTTATTGCTATCCTGACGCCCATTATCATCGGCTTTACCGGTGGTCCTGCAATGCTCATTGGTCTTTTAACCGGTGTAACTGGTTCAGGCGTCGTACTTGCTATTTTTATGGCCAATTCAGGTGGGGCATGGGACAATGCCAAGAAGATGATTGAATCAGGAAGTGGCGCGGGAAAAGGCTCAGATGCACACAAAGCAGCGGTTGTCGGAGACACGGTAGGAGATCCTTTTAAAGATACTGCAGGCCCTGCTATCAATATTTTAATAAAGCTCATGTCTATGGTATCGCTTGTTATTGCGCCCATGTTGCGAACCTTCTGGTCGTAACCTGTTTTCTGCTCTTCTATTTTTCTATACCCTTCTTTAAAGAAATGCTACCAACAAAATGGTTTTAAAGAAGGGTATATTTACTGCGTGATAAGAGATCACAATCGGGCTAGTATTGTTTTTGTTCAAAAGCGGTATTCAATTTTTCAGCAATCGTATAGAGCTGCTGCTCGTCAGCGATACGGTACAGTTGTAAAAGCGCTATGGGTATTTGCCGATATGTAATAATACCGGCATAATAGTGAATGAGAGCATCAGCGAAACTGATAGTGGCAATTAATTCATACCATTCTTTGGGCGCTTTTTCTGGTTCATACTGATATTTTATAGATGCAACAATAATAGCAGGTAAATTCCATTTTTCCGCTAGCAGTGTACCGATATAGTGATGCTCCATGCCCGATAGTACCTTATTGACAATCTCTGGGGCGATATGCTTTTCTCTTTGAATCTCCGTTATTCTACTTAACAAATGGGGATACATGAGGTTAAGTACAAATTTTCCGAGCTTATGCAAAAGTGCGCACACATAAATATCATCGAGTATGCTATTTTTACGATAGTTTTTTGCAAGGTAGTATGCAAAAAATGCAGATTTATACGCCTGTTTCCAAAGATCTTTTTGACCTTGCTCATCATTTCCAAGGATTTGCAGCGTACCAATCGAATATAAAAGATTTTGAATAGCTCGTAAACCCGCTAACTTCACTGCTTCGCTAATATTCATGCATTTTTTAGCTAATCCAAATGCGGCAGAATTTACCAATTTCAAAAGATCAGCGGTGAGCGCAATATCATTGTTTATAAGGGAAGCAATATCAGCCATCCTTGCATTTGGATCGTTAATAAGACGTTGTATTTGCATAATCTTTTCAGGAAACTGAGGAAGATTTTCAATATAATCGACAACTGCATGAGTAAGCTCAACAAGCTGATGGTCTACTTCAAACTGGCCTGGAATAGTTATTCGTACTAATGTAAGATCCTTTGCCGTAATAATTTTTAAAGCATCTCTTTGCAGCCCAATTTTTTTCAACATAAGCAGCATGATAATAAAGCCCAAGCCAGCACCTTCAGTAGTATCAACGCGGTTCAGCAAAGCTTCATTTACGCTTTCATAGGCATGCGCAATCCGGATACGTTCAAAGATGCGGTGACGTTCAAATGCAACAAGCGCTACGTTATTCAGCACTTCAATGATAATAGCGTCCTGCTTAGTCTGCATACGAACTTTAATGTACAACCCTTCTTTTTTCTGCTGCTGTAAATAGTAATCAAGGTTGTTAAGGCTTTCTTCTTTAAATGTTTTCATCCCTTCAGTATAGGAGTTCTCGTCATTGATATCTAAGCCTTTTATCTTAAAGTACACACGCTTTGTATTTGCCTTTTTGGCATTGGTTATTAATTCGTGTAAGCAGTATACTATATAATCTTGTATTGCTTTTTGATGTATGAGCTCTAAAAAAGTACAGGCGACACTGGTAATGTATTCAGTTATTTCCTGAGGCAACGTATATGTTTTAATAGAAATGGGAATACCCATCTCTACTGCTTTTTTGATTTTTTCTTTCACAATGGGTATACTGCTTTTTATATTGCTCATTCTACGTAGTATACGCACAATTTAATGTATTTACAATACGTTTTCTCATTCAAGCTTCAATTATACTTTAAATTTCTCAAGCTCGTCCGCAACCTCGTTGATTTGTATTTTGTTTTTATTGGCAACATCAGAAGCTCCCTGAACAGCTCGATTAACTTGAGTGACGCCTGCGGTCATTTCAGACATTATCTTCGACATTGCGTCTGATAAAGAAGCAAGTTTTTGTATTTCGTTTGAAATCACAACAGATCCGCTACGCATTTCATCAGAATTAGTTTTTACTCTATCTGTTATCGTATTTATATTGATAATAACATCCAACACTTTTTCGCCATCGGCTAATTGTTCTTTCATGGTTCGGCTGATCCCATCTTCTTGCCGGTAAATAAAATTCATCATAGCGCTGATTTTTTCAAATTGCTCAGCTACGAGGGGGCCCGCTCCCTTAAGACTTTCAATTTTACGTTTCAGCTCTTCCAATACCTTGGTAATGGCAGTACCTTGCGTACCGGATTCTTCTGCAAGCTTACGGATTTCGTCAGCGACAACGGCAAAGCCTTTGCCCGCTTCTCCTGCATGAGCTGCCTCGATTGCGGCATTCATTGCAAGTAGGTTTGTTTGGCTTGCCGTATTTTGAATGACCGATATTGCATCAAGCAAGCCTTCAGACTGTTCAGTAACCAATTCCGTTATGTTGGAAACCATAGCAACCGTCTCTTTTCCTTTATGTGTGGCCTGCTCAAGCTCTCTAATTGCGTGTAAGGTCTGTGCAGCCCGTTCTTGCACAACTTGAGTGTTCTTCACTATTTCCTGCACTGATACCGTTGTGTCATTAATACTGTGTGCCTGCGTGTCGATATCGGAAGAAAGCGATTCCACAATTTGTGTAATAGCAGATACTTTGTTCACCGTACTTCTCACGCTGTCATTGTGTTTGACTACTTGACTTTCTACCGTTTCAATATTAGCAGCAATTTGATTCAAAGCCGCTGATGCTTCGACCATATCCGCAGTTAGTATTTCACTTGTTTTTTGAATAGTTTTTGTCGCAGAGCCTATCATTGAAAACGTGCTGCGGCTATCTGCTATCGCAGTGTTTAATCCCTTTGCAATGATATTCAATTCATCTTTGCTTTCTTCCACTTGGACCGTGAAATTTCTTTGGCCGATCTCCTGAAATATCATATTAATTTTTGCCAATCGATCAAAGAAGAGTTTTATGATAACTTGACCGATAATGACGATGAGCACGAGGAGTATAACTGCCCATATCAATGAATAACCGGCAGTCTCATACATTGAAGGCACAAAATCAGCCTCTGGCACTGCAATAATCGTTGAATAGGGGAGCTGCTCCAATTTTTTGGTTTTAATGAGTATCTTGCCTAAAGCAGGATCATGATAGGATCGCAGGTCTTGATAGCCTTCGATAGGTGCTAAGGCATTGCCCGCGATAGTTTTTAATGGTTTCTCTACAAATGCAGCATTCGAACAAATAGTGAGCACCTCGTTATTATCGATAATACCTATCCACGAGTTTGCACTCGGTACTGATCGCTGCATTTTAGCGACGGCTTTTTCAAGGTTAATCGCAACGCCGGCGAGAGCAAGTGAGTTTCCTTTTGCAGTAGAAACTCTCACATTAAACCAAAAGTTTACGGTATTGAGCGTTTTATTGTAATCCAAATTATAAAAGATGGGATCGGGCAAGGCGATCATGGAATAAAACCATGTATCCTGATCCTGAGCCAGCCGGCTGGTCCGTATCGTTCCAGCATCAACCACATAGTAGGTATCGGTTTGTTTGGAGGCAATAAAGCAGGTAGAAAAACCTTCAATTTTACTCAGCCGCAGCATAGCCTCTTTTACCTGTCGCTCTTTTACCGTATCTTGTTCATAACTTTCAAGCCAATTAATAAGATACGATTCCTTTACGAAATTCTCAGAAAGGGTCGCTCCGTTCCTGATATCTGATTGCAGATCAAAAGTAGCAGAATCCAGCATAAAAGATATGTTATTATAAAAACGCTTCTGAATATAGGCTCTCGAATGCAGTACACTAAAGCCTAAGGCGCCGCTCACTGCAATAACAAGGGTTAACAACAAAAACAAGCTGATAGAAGTCCGTAATTTCATTATAATCTCCACACAGTTTTATAGAAAAGATATCTTGGCTCCTGCAAAAAACCTTTTTTATTGCAATCTGTATTTTATTACCATTAAAATACCTATAAAAATTATAGCTGATAGTATAGCAAGTAAGCGGCGGCGTGTATAGAGGCAACAGCGTTTTTCCAGGGAAATCAATTTTTGTCTAAAAGCGGTAATAAGTCGTAAGGATTCATAAGA
>JBQNBR010000092.1:0-6561 GCA_052169815.1 Treponema sp. | reverse complement strand
CTTATGAATCCTTACGACTTATTACCGCTTTTAGACAAAAATTGATTTCCCTGGGTACTCACAGGGATGCTTGCTTTTGTGATTACTCTATGCTATCATTATAATGTTTAGATAAATATTAAAGGGCAGTTCTAAAAACTTGGGTAAAGTTTTAGAGGTTGCCTACAGGGGGAGTAATAGAGTATGGATAATAAATGGGGTATGTTTGCTATTGGTGTATGTGCGGGGCTTGCTACGGCGGCAATCGCAAAAACACCGGCTTTCCGTAGAGCATGTGCGGCTGTTGTTGGTGCTGGCTTTAAATTGAGGGATGAAGCGGCGGTTCTTGCACAATCAATAAAAGAAGATGCAGAAGATATCATAGCGGAAGCGCAGTATCAAAAAGTAGACAGCGAGTAATTACGTTAAAAATCCAAGTCCTCAAAATCATGCGCAGCTATTTTAAGGGGTAGATGCCTATGAAAATATACGTTCATCATGCGTTACCCGGCCGACTGCGACTTCTATATGATAAAAAAGACGTATCGTCGCAGCAGGCGCTGCTTGCGATGGCGCTCATTGCAGTGCAGAACGGGATAACGAGTATCGATATCAATCACATAAGAGGTTCGTATCTTATATGCTATGATACGGCTGTTATTTCCGATCAAGCTATTCTTCGTCTTTTTGAAGCTCTTACTGAAAAATACTTACAGGATCCGCAGCTGCTTGAAAATGTTGCGGCAATTCCTCAGCAAGAAAGTATTGTCGGTACTATTATCGTACATCTTATCTATCATTATGTAAAAAAATGGTTCTTACCGGCTCCTATACGAGCGCTACTGGTAATGAAAAATAGTCTTCCACGTGTAGGGAGATCCTTGCATAATATCGTATCAGGGCGTGTGTTTTCTACGAATTTGCTCGACGCAACCGCTTTAACTGTTTCGCTTGCCACTGGTGATACTGCAACGGCGTCTACTATTGCCATGCTGCTCAATCTTGGTGATACCCTTGAGGAAATTACCAAACGAAAGTCTTACGATAATCTTGCACAAAGCCTGCTTGCTAACGATGAACAGGTCCAGCTTGTTATCGGTGATGAAGAGAAGACCGTTTCATCAACAACGCTTAAAAAAGGTGATCTGGTGATCGTACGTGCAGGGAGCCCTATTCCGGTTGACGGCACGGTTGAAAGCGGTAACGGGATGGTAAATCAGGCGAGTATCACCGGTGAATCGTTACCGGTTGAAAAACATGCGGCTCATAGCGTGTTCGCTGGCACCATTTTGGTTGAAGGTGAGCTACTCATACGGGTGCGAACTGTAGGCAAAGACACAAAGGTGCATAACATTATCACACTTGTGGATCAATCACAGTCGTTGAAGGCTAATGCTCAAAAGCGTTCTGAACAGTTCGCTGAAAAAATAGTGCCGTTTAATTTTCTGCTTGCTGCCTGTACATGGCTTATCACAGGAAACACTACAAAAACAATCGCTACCCTCCTTGTTGACTATTCGTGTGCTATGAAACTAGCGGCTCCTATCGCGGTGCTCTCCGCTATGAGGGAGGCCGCTGCGCTCCATATTTCGATAAAAGGTGGGAGCTATCTTGAGCATGCAGCGCTTGCGCAGACTATTATTTTTGACAAAACGGGCACTCTAACGTATGCGCAGCCCCATGTTGAAGCAATACATACATTTAACTCGTATACAGAACGGGATGTGCTGACACTTGCCGCGTGTCTTGAGGAGCATTTCCCTCATCCGTTAGGGCGTGCTATTGTACAAGCTGCCGCAGAAAAAGGATATGCTCATCCTGAAAAACACACTAAAGTTGAATACATCGTTGCGCATGGGATTATGTCTTCTCTTGGAGAGCAAAAGCTGCGGATAGGGAGTGCTCATTTTATTTTTGACGATGAAGGGATCCAAAAGGATGCCGCTGTTGATGTGATTCAGCGGGAAGCCATGGGGGCAGGCTATTCACTTTTGTATTTTGCAATAGATGCTGAGCTTGCTGCAGTTTTTGCCATTGGGGATCCCATCCGTGCTGATGCGAAAACAGCCATTGCACAGTTAAAAAAGACGGGCATGGAAAAATGCATTATGATAACCGGCGATGCTGAGGGCGCTGCCAAGAAAATTGCAACGGAGGCAGGAATAGATTTTTGGTATGCGCAAGCCTTACCGGAAGATAAAGTAAAGTATGTGAAGGCGGAGCATGAAGCTGGGCATCGGGTTATTATGATTGGGGACGGTATCAATGATGCGCCGGCGCTTGCTGCTGCAGAGGTAGGTGTTTCGATAGACGGCGCAGCGGCAATAGCAGGGGACGTCGCTGACATTAATCTATCAAGTAAGGGGCTTACCGATCTGGTGTTGGTAAGAGAACTGGGGCAAGGGCTTTTAAAGAAAATGCGTATGAACGATAGATTCATTATTGGATTTAATTCATTTTTACTTATTGGCAGTATGGCTGGTTTGATTTCTCCAGCGCTTGCCGCTATATTGCATAATGGGTCAACGCTCGGTATTAGCTTGGTGGCTATGCGCTCCATCCTTAAGCAGGATAATCATGATACATAGTTTTATACCTGGGAGAATTCGGTTAAAAGACAAAATATTTCGCGATCCCTGTATTGTTGACTTAGTGCTTACAATACTCCGCAAACGGTCTAGTGTTATTCATACAGTTGAAGCTAACCCTCTTACCGGTAGTATTCTTTTTGGATACAATCCCGATGCGGTGCCTTATACTGCTTTAAAACCGCTGCTACCTTTTTTATTGAAGCTGGAAAAGGCGGCTAAGAGCTATACTCCGGATAAACAAGAAAAAATAGTCGGCATGCTGCATGAGTTTGATTCATTACTCTCTAGCATAGAAGCTTCGTTGTGATGATAGTTGTAGAGCATTGATAAAATATAAAAAAAATAAAAAAAATGTTGTTCTTGCTTGACAAAAATGTAGTTATGTGCTAACTTGCATATATGCAAGGGAAAGCCTTGTAAGGAGGTTCTTATAAGCTAAAGGCATTCGTAAAGTATTGATAAGTGTGAATGATTTATACTCTATGTTAAACCGCCCCATTTTGCATACTCCTGGGGCGGTTTTTTTATATTAGCCTGTTTTTAATTACAACTTTCTCCATACAGTTTCAGCTTATGTATAGATTTATAACGTAAGGGCTTCCCAGTCTTTCGTTAACTGTGCGGAAGTTTCGTGCAGGGTCGCAATTTCTGTCTGTATTGATTTAATTTTCTCTCCATCTTTATAAATTTCCGGCTGTGTTAGTAATGTTTCTAATGCTTGGATTTTTTCTTCTGTTTCCGTTAATGCTGTCATAATACGTTCTTCTTCTTTGTCTCGTTTACGCTTTTCAGAGCGCTGTTTCTTCTGCAGCTCGTATGATTCGGCATCGGTTGTTTTTTTTGCCAATGGGGTAGGTGCTGCTTGTCCTTGTGCCACAGAAAGTTTTTGGGATGAAGCTTGGTGTGCCGGTGTCGTGCCAGTGATATCTTCCTGTGCAATGCGGTACAGATAATAATCATAGGTTCCCGGAAAATTGCGGATGCGGGGTGCTTTCATTGCCGGTGTAGCTGCCGTTAGTTCCAGTACACGGGTTGCCAATTTTTGTATAAAAAATTTATCATGCGAGACAAAGAGTACGGTGCCGTCAAAATGCTGCAAGGCATCAAGTAGCACGTCCTTTGAATGTAAATCAAGGTGATTTGTCGGTTCATCCAGGATCAATAGATTAATTGGTTTCAATAATAAACGGAGGAGCGCAAACCGGGCTTTTTCTCCTCCCGATAGCACTGCAAGCGGCTTATGGATATCGTTGCCGCGAAATAAAAAGGCTGCCAGCATGTCATAGAGCTTAGGGATGAGCGGTAGAGGGGCTTCTTTTTCAAGCACTGTAATAATGCTTTCAGGGCTGTTGAGTTGTTCAGCTTCATCTTGCGAAAAATAACCAATAAGAACCCCTGCCCCGTATCGGACAGTACCGGTGTATGCGGTGTCTTTGCCTGCTAAGATGCGCAAAAAGGTGGTTTTTCCGGCACCATTACGGCCGACAAGTACTACCCGCTCTTTTTTAGCAACCATCAACTCTGCATTCTGTAATACAGTACGGTCTCCGTAGCATTTGTCTATCTGTTCAGCGGTAAGCACAATGTTTCCTGAATGGGGAGCCGGCGGAAATGCAAAGTGTATTTTTTTAAGATGTTCTGGCAATGAGATAGGTTCAAGTTTTTCAAGACGCCGGATACGGTCTTGCACAAGAGCAGCTTTACTTGCATTATAGCGGAATTTGCGGATAAAATCTTCAGTTTTGGCAATTTCTTCCTGCTGTAACGTATATGCTTTTACCAACGATGCAAGTTCTTCTTGTCGTACCTGCTCATAGTGTGTGTACGTGCCAGTGTAGCGTTTAAGCGAACCGTTAAAAAGTTCGTAAATCTCTCGCACTGATTCGTCAAGAAACGAGCGATCATGGCTTACGAGTAAAAAACCACCGCTAAAATTTTTCAACCATGCGGTGAGCCACGTACGTGCTTCGATATCAAGATAGTTGGTAGGCTCATCTAAAATGAGAATGTGTGCCCCGCTTAAAAGAATCTTGGCAAGGGCAATGCGCATTTGCCAACCGCCTGAAAATTCATTGGTTAAGCGCTCAAAGTCGGTTGGCACAAACCCTAGTCCCCGCAAGGTTTCGTCGATTAAGCCTTTCCGTGCATACCATTGGGATTGTTCGAGTTCAGTCTGTACTGCATGGTATTCGTGCGCAAGTCGCTCCGCTTTTTGGGTATCAGGTGTTTGAGCCATCTGCTGGCCAAGGCTTTCGAGTTGAGCCAATAGCGCATGACTGTGTGCAAATGCGGTCTCCGCTTCTTTTAACAGTGTATTACCAGCGTGGACTATCCCCGATTGCGGTAGATATGCTACTCGGGTATTTTTTTCAATGGAGATGCTGCCGCTGTCTGCTTGCATAACACCTGCAATGATTTTCATCAGAGTTGATTTACCGCATCCATTTGCACCGGTGAGTGCAGCTTTTGTGCCTTTGGATAGTACAAGAGTAATGTCTTTTAGGATATCTCTATCGGCAAATGCTAAGGTAATTTTTGACAGTTGTACGTTTGGCATTAGAATGCTGCCTCATCAGGACTGAAAAAGAGTATAATCGGGTTTAAGTTGCGAGCAACGGCTATGCCGTCTTGGATATGTTCCTGTTTTATATATTCCAGCTTTAATCCTTGTGAAGAATGGGTATACAAAAAATTAACTACTTCTTTCGAATTATCAAATTGGAAAGAAAGCACACCATGATAGTCGGCTTTTAGTTTGTCGCTCAAGAGAAATTGTATCTGCACATAACCTGCGGTTCCTGCATCTTTTGATATGATAGACGGTGAAAGCACGTGATAGCCGTCCCAAAAAAAGCGGTTGCTGCCTGCAAAATGCAGCCTGCCGTAGTTTCCAGAGTTGTAAGCAGGACCTGCTTCGTAAAGAAGGCTGATAACTGAAGCGCGGCGTTCTTTTTCGGCAGCCGCTAATTCAGCAGGATTTTGATTTTCCGGCAAGGTAACAAACCGATATATTTGCGGATTGCCTTCATTATCGGTATATTGTACGATAATGGTTTCTTCGTCTTTGATTTGCAGTGCGAGGGGGGCTCCAATAAAGATATAGCCCTTTGCATGACTTTTTTTTATGCCGTCGTAGGAGAAGGTTAAGACGGTATCTTTTAATACAATGCGTGCACTACCCTCATCGGTACCGTCTAGAAAGAAGCCAAACCCCTCTGACATACGGCTGGGATCAATCGTTTCTTTTTTAATCATTTCACGGTAATAATCCGGATACCAACGGGATTGCACAATAGTTTGTAGCGCCTCATCAACGGTGGCTTCTTGTTCTACTTGTGCTATCGCAGTATTGTGCTCATCGTACATGCGCAGGTGATACGAAAAACACCAGCCTCGTGTGCCATCGTTGGTCATCACTTGAAACCAGTTGCCTTCAAGTGGTTTGTTTTTAGCGATAACCGGCTCTCCTTCACCTTTCCAGAGGATCTTGAGGGTTTGATTTTTTTTCAATCGGTAGACTTGTTTGCCGGTATTATTGGGAACAGTCCGCAGCGGAAGCCCGTCTGACATGACTGAGGCGTATAATGAACGGCATTCAGTCATTTTTTGGATATAAGCTTTGGCTTCATTTTTGGAATGAAAAAAAGCGAGCTGCCACAGGGGAATTTCTACAAGCTGTTTATTGATTTCGACGATATATACTTTTGAAATATTTGACCGTATACGTACCGGAACGATATCGGTGGCAGTTAAGTTATATTCTGGAATGGACCAATTAACTACGCCGTAGCCTATTTTTTTTGAACAAGCTAGCAATGTTACGCAGGAAAGTATTGAAAGCGTAATAAGAACGACTGCATTCTTTAGGGATTTTTTCATAAGCGAGCCTTATTATATAGAAAAAACTTGCTACATGCAAGGTTGACCTACGCGAGGGCACGGAAATCAATTTTTAAGTGAAGGTATCAAAAAAGAGGAAAAAGTGCTAAAG
>JBQNBR010000091.1:0-6578 GCA_052169815.1 Treponema sp. | reverse complement strand
CTCTTGCCGACCTAAAGGGTAAAATTCAGTTTGCTGATGGATATGATTATAAAGCGATGCGGAGTTCTTAATGATTTTAGTAGATACTTCTGTGCTGATCAATTTTTTTCGTGGCAAGGAAACTGTAGGAACGGTATATTTTGCAAATATGGCTCGAATTATTACGGAGTTAAAGCTTGCTGTGTAGATAAAAACGCCTAACACCCGCTTCAACGCTGACATTTGTTTTGTCACGAAAGTTGCTTGGGGCGGTCGCCTTATTAAGAATGAACATCCGTGTTCATTCTTAATGGACAAGTTTTCCTACGAAAACTCGCTACTGTTTATACCACGGACATCCTTGTCCGTTTTTATGCAACTTTCGCGCCAACTTTGCCTTACGCTTCGCGTCGGCAAAGTCACAAATGCAGGTTAAGCGAATGATAGATATCCGCAATGTAAAAATGCAAAACCTTTTGCACACGGTCGGCTGGGTGTTTACAGAAAACAAGCCCTTTATATGGAAGTAGGCATGTGTTTGCACAGCTTGACTTTTATTTGTTTTTAGCTATTATTTTGTGTAGCAATTATTTGCATCATACATATTTTGGAGAGAATACTATATGCTGCATCATAAAATATGTGTAATACATCGCATACAGCAAGCTGTCCGCGTTTATGAAGATAAATTGAAGGAGCGCATCGGTATTTCGCTTAACGAGTGCCTGTGCTTGTGTGCTGTGCAGGAAGGTTTTTGCGAACCGGCAGCGATTGCTCGGCAGTTAAACCTTTCACCGTCACGGCTGAGTAGAATTTTGGATAATATGGAATGCAAAGAGCTCATTACCAGGGCAATCAATAAGGATAATAGAAGAAATATCACGGTTACCAGCACGCAGAAAGGGACAGAGCTACTGACAATGTTGGATACATCGGATATTTCATTTTCATTACCGGATCAAAAGGAGGAGGAGTATGAGTAAGTATATCGTAGTAGGTGGAGTTGCCGGAGGAGCCGGAGTTGCTGCTCGTTTGCGTAGGTTGGATGAGACAGCGGATATTACCGTCTATGAGCGGGGTAGTCACATCAGCTTTGCAAATTGCGGACTGCCGTACTATGCTGGAGGTATTATAGCAGATCGTGAAGCGTTGTTCGTCATGACTCCTGAAAAATTTAAGGCGGTGTTACAGGTAACGGCAAAAGTGCATCATGAAGTTACTGCCGTTAATCCTCAAAAAAGAACGGTAACGGTTAAAAATATTTCAACTAACGAGGAGTTTACCGAATCCTACGATACGCTTATTCTGAGCCCTGGAGCGTCTCCCGTTCGGCCACCTATACCTGGTATCGATTCCGCTGCTATTTATACCTTGCGTTCAGTGAGCGATATCGACACTATCAAGCAGAAGCTGGATAATCCTGCCACCAAACGGGTTGCAGTGATCGGCGGCGGCTTCATTGGCTTGGAAATGGCTGAAAATTTGCATCACCGTGGCATAAAGGTTTCGATTATTGAAGCGCTCGATCAAGTAATGAATGTGATCGATTATGATATGGCGGCTTTGGTACAAGCGAATATTCGTAGTAAGGGCGTGCATCTGCATCTTAAAGACGGCGTAAAAGCGTTTGAACAGCGCGGCGCCGAACTGGCGGTGTGTTTACAATCGGGACAAGAGATTATGTGTGATGCGGTTATCCTTTCCATCGGTGTTCGCCCTGATACTCAACTGGCAAAAGCGTGTAATCTTGCAGTGGCACCCAATGGCGCTATTACCGTTAATGCATATTTTCAAACCTCTGATGAGCATATTTATGCAATAGGCGATGCGATTGCGTTTCAAAGTCCCTTTTTGGATACAGCGGTAACTATTCCACTTGCGGGTCCTGCAAATAAGCAAGCGCGTATCTGTGCAGACAATATTGTATACGGGCATAAAAAGCCCTATCACGGAATTATTGGCACCAGCATCGCAAAGGTTTTTGATTATACCGCAGCGGCGACAGGGCTCGGAGAAAAAGCGTTAAAAAATGCCGGTCTTCCATATAAACAAGCTGTTACCCATGCGATGCATCATGCGGGATATTATCCGGGTGCTTCTATGCTTTCAATTAAAATCCTGTACAATCCTGAAAATGGCCGGTTATGGGGTGCCCAAGCAGTTGGTATTGAAGGGGTTGATAAGCGGATTGATGTACTCGCTGCTTATATCAAGAAAAACGGCACTATTTCTGATTTGGCGGAGTTTGAGCACGCCTATGCACCGCCTTTTGCATCGGCAAAAGATCCTATCAATATGCTTGGGTTTATTGCAGAAAACGATCGCGACGGCCTTTCACATATTGTTTCATGGCGGGAAGTTGATTCATACGTTAAAAAGAATGCGTTCATCCTTGATGTCCGCACTCCTGAAGAATATGAACTTGGTTCTTTACCGAATGCGGTGAATATTCCCAATACCGCATTGCGTGGGCGGCTGAATGAGGTGCCGAAGGATCGTCCTATCCTTGTTACCTGCGGGCTTGGTTTACGTGGGTATTTGGCTGATAGAATCTTGCGGCAAAACGGGTATACCGATACCGTTAATTTTTCAGGCGGCTGCACCACCTACAAAGCGGTACGCAGTGAGCAGTTATGGCTTACTGATCCTAAACAAGCTGCCAAACAGTATGGCATCCCCGATGGTGACGAGACAGGCGGGGGAATGAGCGCGCAAGCACCCTGCTGTGCAGAACGCAGTCACTCTGAACAGGTTGCTCTCCAGATTAATGCCTGCGGGCTACAGTGCCCGGGGCCGATTATACAGTTGAAAAAAGCGATGGAAACTATGCCTGCAGGTGGTATCCTTACCATCCAAGCCTCAGATCCCGGGTTTGCCCGTGATGCAAAATCATGGTGCAGTTTGACCGGTAACCAGTTATTGCATATTGAAAACACGAAAGGCATTATTACGGCAAAAATCGAAAAAGGCGGCGGCATAACTACTAGTGCAGCAGCTGAAAAAAGCGCTGATAGTGCAACCTTCATTGTGTTTTCAAATGATATGGACAAAGCGCTTGCGGCTTTTGTGCTCGCGAACGGAGCGCTTGCTACGGGTAAAAAGGTAACCATGTTTTTTACCTTTTGGGGACTTTCAGTACTGCGTAAACAGCAGGCTCCTTTCGTAAAAAAGGATGCTATGGGTAAAATGTTTGGTAGTATGCTGCCGAAAGGGATGGGGAAATTATCGCTGTCCAGCATGAATTTTGGTGGCATGGGCGCAAAGATGATGAAAGACAGGATGAAAGCAAAAAACGTAGATCAGCTGGAGACTATGTTCCAACAGGCGGTGCAGGCAGGTGTACGCCTTGTCGCGTGCCAAATGTCTATGGATATCATGGGTATTAGCACGGAAGAACTCATGGATGGCGTAGAAATCGGCGGCGTCGCAACATATATGGAAGCAGCATCGAAAAGCGGTATTAATTTATTTGTATAGTGGTCCTGTTCTGAAACGGAAGTTTCAGAACAGGTTTAGTGATATATGCCCGACGTTACCGACACGCCGGGTAATTGAGATAAAATTATGATCAGTACTTGACATAAAAAGTGTTTTGCTATATTATCACTTTCGAATGGGCTATTAGCTCAGTAGGTAGAGCAACGCCCTTTTAAGGCGTGGGTCGATGGTTCGAATCCATCATAGCTCAAAAGCAGTTACTGGTATACTCTGGTAACTGCTTTTTTTATGAACGGTACTGCTTTATCGGAGGCTGCTTGCCTTGGCGCAAGGCAAGCAGCTACTTTCTCTTACTTCTCTTTTATGATAAAATGCGACAATGGATTATCAGATAACGGCAGCGCGGCGGCGGCCGCAAACATTTGAACAGGTACTCGGGCAAGAATTTGTTACTACCACGTTGCAAAAATCAATCGAGGCGGGAAAAATAGCTCATGCGTACCTTTTTTCCGGTCCACGCGGCTGCGGAAAAACAAGCTGCGCCCGTATTCTTGCAAAAGCGCTCAACTGTAAAGAAGGCAGCGTCCCTACACCGTGCGGTACCTGTCCTTCATGCCATGAAATTACCCTCGGCACTAGCTTGGATGTTATCGAAATAGATGGCGCTTCAAACACGGGCGTCAACGATGTGCGACAAATCAAAGATGAAATCCTCTTTCCCCCAAACGTTAGCCGGTACAAAATATATATTATCGACGAAGTGCACATGCTTTCAACCAGTGCATTTAATGCACTTTTAAAAACCATCGAAGAGCCACCGCCCTATGTTATTTTTATTTTCGCCACAACAGAGCTGCATAAAGTTCCTGCTACCATTAAAAGCCGCTGCCAGCATTTTAATTTTAAGTTGGTTAGTATTGAAGAGCTTAAAGCTGCGCTCACGCAAACCGTAAAAGAGCTCCAGATCGAAGCGGACGACGATGCGCTGTATTGGATTGCCCGTGAAGCCACCGGCAGCGTGCGCGATTGTTACACCCTTTTTGACCAAGTTGCCGCTTTTTCCGATGGGTACATCACTTTTGAAAAGATTCAAAAAACACTTGGATTAACCGGCTCGCAAGCGATCGGCACCATCCTCACAGCCTGCGCCGGCAAAAATGCGCAACAGGCGCTGTTGCTGCTTGATGAAATACTGCAGCAAGGGGTTTCGGTTGAACAATTCATAGCCGATTGTACCGCGTATCTTCATAGTGCACTCCTCGTACAGCACGGCATCACCAAAGAATCGCTACTGATACAAAATGCCGGCCGCTTTCCCGCTGCTATGCTGGAAAGCTGGTCTGTGCAGCAGCTGGAGCGCGCACTGTCGTTGTTTTTACAACTCTGTAAAGATGTCCGTTTTTCAATTAATGCCCGCTACGAACTTGAGCTTGCCGTATCGCGCCTTGCATGGCTCGCCGATTATGTATCTGCTCAAGAGCTCAAAGTGGCCTTTGATGCGGCTCAAGCGGTGCTCAGCGGTGTGCCCGCTCCTGTTGCTGATACTACTAAAAAAAAAGCGCAGTTCGTTCCTTCCCCAGTCCCTGCTTTGACGCAGGCGGATAGTGCTAATGCCGTAAAAAGTACCGAGCCTAGTCAACCGCAGCAACCGCCGGCACAACAGGCTCCCGTGCAATCCTCCGCTGTTTCTATCCATGAGCTGAAACCCAAGCTCATTGAGCATTTGCAGGTTAATCACGGTATGCTTGCGATTGCTTTGGATAAAACGTTTGGCTGGCAAGAGGATGCAGGTACCATTACCATTTCAGTGCGTACCCCTTTTGAGGCACAGCTATTGCAAAAGGAACGTCGGCTGCTTGAACAAACGGCAACAGCACTGTGCCAGAAACAGAGCATGGTGCGCATTCTCTTAGCTGAAGCAAAAAAAGTAGAAAATGAAAGCACTCTTCCTGCACAAATTGAGATGATTTGTCGGAATTTAAAAGGGACTGTCATTTCTATTCAAAAAAATGCACCCACTATGTTGCAACCGGAGGAAACCGAATGACCATGAACCCTTTTGACTTGGTGAAAAATGCAAAAGACCTACAAAATCAGTTATCAAAATTACAAATTGAAATAGAGAATATTGAAGTTGAAGGCTCCTCAGGGGGCGGATTGGTACGGCTTACGCTAAACGGAAAGTTCAATATGGTTACCTTGCAGCTTGATCCCATTGTAGTTGACAATAGGGATATTCCAATGCTGCAAGATTTAATCCGTTCGGCGCACACCGATGCCGTTGAAAAAATGAAGGAGGTGCTCAAAACCAAACTAGGGCCGCTTGCAGCATTAAGCGGAGGATTGCCCCTGTAATGAACACACTTGAAAACCTTATCGAAAGCTTTTGCCGCCTTCCCGGCATTGGAAAAAAAAGCGCAGCGCGTATTGTTTATCATATTTTAAAGCAAGATCCGCAGTATGCCCTGCAGCTCGCAGAACAATTGCATCGCTTACACACGGCAATTCACAGCTGTCCGATATGTGGAGCCTTTACTGACGAACAACGCTGTGCTTTTTGTAGCGATCCCACCCGTGACACCAGCTGCATTTGCGTTGTTGAGCAGCCGCAAGATGTGTACACGCTTGCCGCTATGACCGAATACCGCGGTATGTTTCACGTACTTGGTGGGCTTATCGCCCCGCTTGAAGGTGTTGGGCCCGATCAACTGCGAATTACCGATTTAATAAAGCGGGTCAATGAACATCAGGTAAAAGAAGTTATCCTTGCGACAAACCCTACCCTGGAAGGGGATACTACTGCGCTGTATATTCAGAATGTATTGCGTGATATACCGGTTGAAGTAACTCGCCTCGCCTCAGGACTGCCCGTTGGAGGAGACTTAGAATATACCGATAAGCTCACCCTTATGCGCAGCTTCAAAGGCAGGGTAGCTGTCAAGTAAATCTACAGAAAATCATGTTCAAGGAAGAGAGATGGTATCCCCCGCTTGCCTAAGCGAAACCGGTTAGGCAAAATAGATTAAGCAACATTTCTAGCAAGGAGATACCATCGCAATGGATTATTACGCATCTTATAAAAACAGTAAAGACCCCTCGTTGTTGAGAAAAGAGTTGGTCAGCTACGCACTAAAGTACGGCAACAAAAAAGCTGCACAGCA
>JBQNBR010000090.1:0-6691 GCA_052169815.1 Treponema sp. | reverse complement strand
CTTGGCGATTTTGTTCCGCAAGGCCGGCTGCCGCTCAGCGGAATCCGGTAGACGTGCTTACGGTTTGTGCGATACAAGCAAGCGCGCATGCGTAATGGCAATCCCCTGGTTTTTATCGATAATGTGCCGTACCGCTTCTTCCGCTTTTCTTGATCTGATTGTTTTTTCTGAGAACGCGAATTCTGCTTGTTGAAATTTGGCGTCTTTGCTGTTATCCGCCACCCCGACGCCGATGAGCCGTACCGCACGTTGACCGTTAAACCGGCTGAAAAAAAGCATTTTGGCCCGCTGATACAAATTCACTGAATCGTTGATAAGGCTGCCGGTTTGCTGTGCCGATACCGTACTGAAATCGCTGTACCGTATTTTGATGTACACCGTATGAGCTACAATATGTTCATGCAGTATTCTCGTCATTAATTCATCGCTCAGTTGGAAGAGAATATCCGCTATGTCATGCTCATGCTGTATATCGTATTCAAAGGTACGTTCAGTGCTGATGGTTTTGGTTTTCCGTATTTCATTGAAAAGCTGGGAGCTGTTACCACGCACTACGTTGTAAAGAAATGTGCCGCCTGCGTTCCCGAGTATATGCTGTAGCGCCGATTCTGGCAGGGCGAGTACTGCTGCAATGGTGCGCACGCCTGCGTTTGCCAGTTTGGCACGGCTCTTGCTGCCGAGCCCCCAGACTTCTTTGAGCGTAAGTGATGCCATAAATTGTGCTTCCCCGTGATGAGGTACCACGAGTAAGCCGTCTGGCTTGGATTTTCCTGAGGCAATTTTGGCGATGTATTTGGTTGAAGCCACTCCGATTGAAACACACAGGCCGGTACGCTCTTTGATTGTTTGCTTTAATAGGAGGGCTGCGTCTTCCGGTTTACCGAAAAGCGCTCTCGTACCAGACATGTCTAAGAATGCTTCGTCGATGGAAAGCTGTTGCACTTCCGGCGTAAAGGTATGGAATATCGCCATCACTTCCTGCGATTTTTCATAATACCGGTGCATCCTGACGGGAAGAAAAATCCCGTGCGGGCATAATTTCCGCGCTTTGAACATCGGCATTGCTGAATGCACGCCGTAGAGACGGGCTTCGTAGGAGCAGGTGGATACTACTGCCCGCCGGCCTTGCCCGCCTACGATAACGGGCTTACCCCGATAAACAGGATTATCGAGCTGCTCAACTGAGGCAAAAAAAGCATCGAGGTCAACGTGAAAAAAAGAAGCTTTATCCATCTTGTGTATCGGCTTGAGCGGCAACGGTGAATTCTTTTTCGATTTCCAATAAAAAAGAAGACGGACTTGCACCGGGCACCGGCCGTTTGAGGCTTACCCGGTATGGGTTGTCCATTGACCACAGGTGCACGGTAACGGAGAACGCTGCACCGGGATTGGCTGAAAAATGAACAAAAAACGGCATAGCTGGTTGCGGGATAGAGGTAATGTAAACGGTATCGCCTTTTGTATTGCGCTCAAAAGGTACATCAGCATCATAGAATGCGGAACCATGCTGTGCGGTAATGGTAACGGCGAGCGCTTCTGTTTTTAATGAAGAATGAATAGCAATAGTGCCGGTACTTCGCTGAAAGTAGTTATTGACAGAAGAGCTAACAGATAAGAAATTATTTACTTCCGCCGCAGGAACCGATGTGCATTGAATCGCATCATCTGGGAGGATGCGATCTTTTACGGATGCGTTCTCATATTGTTTTAGAAAGATAGCGTTGTTTTTTTGGATTTTTTGTACCAGCATAAAGGGCTGCTGAGCTTTTATGCGTTTAACGGGCAACCGGAACACCAATCCGGCCAGCAGCACAAAGAGTATCCCCATCACTTTACAGTGCAGGGGGAACTTAAAAGGTGTAATAATGCCTTTTTTCTCCTTATTGATGCTTAATACAAGCCGTATGAGCAGTAAATCCACCGGCACCAAGATGAGCGCTATCTCTACGTGAGCAAAAAAGATACGGTCAAAGACTTTTTGGTGAAAGAGCAAAATGTAGACTATAAAAGGTATGAGTGGACTGAATAAAGCAGGAATGAAGCACAACTGGATAATACTATTTTTGAATTGATACGCAATGAGCGATATAAAATAAATAAGTAAAAAAATAAATGAGAAAGAAAAATGAATAGATGAAAATATAAATATATTGATTAAGCAGGCTATATTTGCCATAAAGCCGTAGATAAAACGGTTTCGTGGAAGCGGGATAATGATATTTAAGGACGAAAGAAAAAAGATAACAAAGAGCGCAAATGAATATTTTAGTGCTATTGCGAGTAAAGAAAACAGACGAATTTCGGTAGGTGAATCGAGGCGGAGGTACAGCAACAGTTCCGCTATTTTGCTACCTCCGATAAGCGCAATACTATTGATGCAAAAAAAATAGAGAGGCATCCACCATAGTACTAGAAAATCCTTAGCATGCTGTACCTGTTTTTTTCCAAAAATGAAACTGAAAACCGTAAGCAAAAAAAGGATACCCATGATTGAAAAAAGCAGTATGGTAACTATTTGATTTTCACTGATAATAATTAGTTTTTTCCCCATTTTATAGGTAAGATAATGTGCATCCCATTCGGTGTTGGAATTGGACTTGAGCGTATCAGCGAGATGGTGGAAAAAGGCCGAGATATCTGCGTCAGTTGCAATCTTAATTGAGGGAATATGTGCTTGATTATACAACTGCAACGCAGGATCATCATCAAGCCAGCCGAGCCGGTGGAGGAGCATTGTGTTTGCATAAAAATCAATAGGGATCTGTGCATAGGTGAGCGCACTATATACTGCACGTAACAGCCATGAAGGGGCAGTAATCCCTTTGGTACCGGCAATAATTTTTGCATTGCGTGTTTCACCGGTGTCGATAAGGCATACTATAGGCTTGGAATAAGCTTGAATAGTTTGGATGAGCTCTTTGGTTCCTTGTAAGCGTTTAACGAGAACGTTCGAAGGCAGTTGTGCGTTTTCATGCTGCGTGATTGCAATGATAATGTGTATGTCCGGCGCTTGTTGTCGCAGCTCTTGCGCATACTGCTTGAGTGCGCGTACTGCACTCGTGTCTTCCTGCATATGAGAAGCTGCCGCTGCCAAAACGAGTACCGTAGCGCTTTGCGGCCCAAAATGGTCAATAACCGTATGAGTGGCACACAACCCCGACGGCAGGGCAAGCCAAAAGGCGATACCGCACATGAAACGGCTTGAGATGGTGGATAAAACGGGAACGTGCATACAGTGCTATTCATCCGCGATGCTGCCGGTTAAAAACCACGTTTCAATTTTCTTGTACGAGCGGTTTATCCGCCTGACGATGGCAGCGGCTTCTTGCTGAGCTTTTTCATCAGGGGCAAAATCAGGGTGATATTTTTTAAGCAAGTGATTGCGCGCTTGCTTACAATAGAAAAGTGGGACGCCGGGAAGCACCTGCAATATGGCAAAGTCTTCTACTAAGGCTTGCGGCACAGGCACCCGTACGGCAGTCTCACCTGCTTCCACGGTCGTATGATATGGGTGGGCTGTGCGCGCAGTCGATGAGGAGGCTGTTGTTTTGCGCTCCGCCGCTTGAGAAAAAAGCTCGGGTTGCGTGCCGAGCTGGTTGCGTAAAATAGCCCCTAGTGTTTCATAGTAATCTGCCATGCGCTTACCTCTTAATGATATCGTTAAAAACGGCACCGGCGCCACTCGTTACATTTTTTTGTAAAACAGCCCCGATAAAGTAATCCATGTATTCCGGCGCTTCCCCCGGGTTAAGATTTTTCTCTGTGCGCAGCAGGGCAATATCGGTAGGAGCAATCACAGTACCCGCCGGCAACGCAGTGCGGTAGTGAATGGAACGGTTGGTTTTGCCATAGTTGGCTTTTTCTGATGTTGCAAGTTTTTTTTCGCCGGTACCGATAATTTTTTGCAAAAAATCTGCTGCATAGCCTTGCGTTGCAGCGTAGGATAGCTTATCTGCATAACTTTTGCTCTCAAGTGCCCGCACGTGTTGTACCATGCAAGCGAATTGTGCCGGTTCAAGTGCCACTGGATCATCGAGGCCCTTATCGCTCCGTGAAAGGCAGATATGCTTTTCGATAATGGACGCGCCCGAAAGCATTCCTGCGATGGGAACAGCGGCGGGATCAAGCGAGTGATCGCTTATGCCGACGGCACAATGGAACAGTGCGGAGAGAGCTTGCAGCACTGCGGTGTTGTATTCCGTTTCTGGAGCCGGATAGGCGGTAATGCAGTGCAGCAGTGCACACCGTTCTGAGGGGCAGCCTGCTTGCTCAAGCGCGGCAAATGCTTTTTCAATATCGGCAAGGCGGGATACCCCTGATGATAAAATGATGGGCTTGCCGCAGCGTGCTACCGTTTTAAGGAGGGGAAAATGATTCAATTCAGGCGAGGCGATTTTGATAAAAGCAGGGTTGAGCGCCTGTAATTCTTGTGCGGAAGTGGTACCGAATACGGAAGCTGCAAAGAGCATCCCCTGCCTGCGGGCATACTGCGCAAGGTCAGCGTAAAACTCAAGGGGGCATTCAAGCTGCTTGAACCGTTCATAAAGCGGAATACGGCCGGTTGGTAAATCAACGAAACCGGTGTTTGGATGCAGTATTTCATCTGCATACACAATCTGAAATTTTACCGCATCGGCGCCGCTTGCTTTGGCCGCGCTAATGAGCTCCTGCGCTTTATGCGTATCGCCGTTGTGGCTTGTCCCTATTTCTGCAATGATGAGTATGCGCTTATCCGCTTGAAAAGCTTTGCCTCCGGCCTGAAATATAGTATTCATAGATAGCAGTATATGCTAGAAAAGCAATTATGGGAACCTGCCAAGCGGTTGACTTATCGCGAATACGGTTGAGAAAACGCTATCAGTACCGACAAAAGGCGTTTTTAGTTTCTGTTGCATAAAAGGCCGAGGTGATGTATGCTTGATACGAAAATGCTAATAGTAGAAGGGTGCAATTTGAAAGGATTTCATGCCAATTATAAAGATGTATGTGAAAAATTTATTAAAAATGAACTTAGGCTTATTATATCGGAAGACCATGACTATTTAGGGCGAGGTATGTATTTTGGGGATCATAAAAGCAATGCCCGCTATTGGAAAGTGCATAAGAAATCTGCGCGGGAATCGGCTATTGTGAGTGCTGAAATAAACTTAGAGCAGCTGTTAGATTTAACAGATGATGATATTTGTGCCGAACTCGACAAATCTTGTGCTCGTTTACAAGCTATAGAGGTGGTGAAACCTTTTGGAAAGAAACTTGATTATATATTTGAAGCGTTTAAACTAACGTATACTGTTATTAAAGGACGGGAGAATAAAGAGCGAAAAGCAGAGAACCCTTTTTAGTACATACCCAAATAACAACAAGAAGTGTCGACCTATATTGCGTAAAGGACGCAAAAGCTATTAGTACAAAGGAATGGATATTATCATGACAAAACAAGAATCCTTACACATTTTACAATCGGTCCGTAAAAAGATGGATACGTTTTCTAATGAAGAGCTTTTTAATTATATGATGGAAAATTCTCCGTCTTTTAGGGCTGATATGAAAGAGAGTAAGACAGAAAATGGGGGTAACCATTGCATTATAACGATTACCTCGAATGATGTTGCGCTTGCTCGTTAGGACACTTTAAAGCAAAAAAAACGCTATCAGTACCGACAGGCGGTGTTTTAGCTGCGGAGGTAGGTGCCGATCTCCTTTAAATCGACGAATACCGCATCCGCTTTCACCGGCGATTCGCGCACCGTGTTCATGTCGGATTCTCCTGAAAGGACGAGCAGCCCGTGTGCACCGTTATTGACCCCTGTGGCAACATCGGTATAGATCCGGTCCCCGATAAAGGCTATGTGCTGCCGTTGCCAGCCGGTACGCTGGATAATCATATCAACGGTGGTGCCGTTTGGTTTCCCCAAAATGAGGTCGGGATTGCGGCCGGTGGAAAGTGCTATCATGGCGATGAACGAACCGACATCGGGAATAAAGCCCCCCTTTACGGGACAATTAATATCAGGGTGAGTTGCCAAATAGACGGCGCCTTGCCGGATAAAAGTGCAGCTTTTCGTGATTTTTTCGTAGGTAAGGCTTTGATCAAAGCCGAGTACGACAATGTCCGGCGCATCATCGGTAAGCCGGATGCTTGCCTGCGTAAAACTGTGGATAAGCGCTTGCGTCCCTACTACATAGACGCTTTTACCGGCATAGTGCGTGTTGATATACGCGATCGTTACATCGCCGCTGGTCATAATCTGCCGTTCAGTGATGGGGCAGTGCATGGCGGCTAATTTTTTTCTGTAGTCATCAGCATTTTTTGAAGAATTATTGGTAAAGAAGAGAAAATCCCTCCCTGTTTTTTGTACCTGCGCAATAAAATCAAGGCTCCCTTCGATGATTTCATCACCTAAATAAAAGGTGCCGTCCATATCGAGTACAAAATGTTTGCAGCGGTCTATCAGCGCCTGCTTATCAATGCCGCTGTTCCAATATTCAACTTCTTGCATGTTAATGGGGTGCATCATAGCTTTTTCCTTCTTTGCCGGTATGTCAGGTTAGTTTAGTCTAGGTTATTTTACTTGTCAACGCATTCTTTTGCAAATAAGCAGGATCCGCGTTGTCGCTACGCCCTGGATCGCACCCTGTGTTGCCGGTTGCGATCCGGGTTTTCTGCAAAACCAACGTTTTGCCAACAGCA
>JBQNBR010000089.1:0-6878 GCA_052169815.1 Treponema sp. | reverse complement strand
TTTCTCAACAACGAGGGGTCTTTACTGTTTTTATAAGATGCGCAATAATCCATTGTGATGGTATCTCCTTGCTAGAAATGTTGCTTAATCTATTTTGCCTAACCGGTTTCGCTTAGGCAAGCGGGGGATACCATCTCTCTTCCTTGAACAAAATAAACCGTGCAATTTCTTGCGGATTTTTCCATTTCGTGTTATAATTTTTTTTTCTAAAAGCTTGATAGGTTTTTAGAAGTTCTCGTGGATTTATTGCTGAATACAGCGTGTTAGTTGATATTTACGGTCAATACACGCATAAAACTACACAGAAGACAAGGAGCTTGACAAAATGGGAAATATTGGTACCCCCTCACCCACAAAAACTAAAATAGGTAAACAATCCCGTGATGATGTTTCCCGCAGTATTGGTTTTAAATTTACGGTTATTATTTCGTCTTTTTTATTAGTTGTTTTTGCTGCAAAAGCAACGTGGGATGGTTATGCTAACTATACCGACGCTATCGAAGATAAAAGTATTTCCGTGACATTAAAAAGTCAATTACAAGCGACCAAAATTGAACGGCTTTTTGATGAAACCTATCAAGCCTATACTGACCTTGCGACTATCGTACAACATGAATTACGCCTCCCTGAAAATCAGCGCAGCAGAGAACAGCTTATAGAATATCTGCAATTGTTTGCAGAAAAACATACGGCATTTGCTGAATTCGCAATTCTTTTCGAACCGGATGCATTTGACGCAAATGATGCCGCTTATGCAAATAAGGGAATTTATGACGCAACAGGCCGTTTTGTCCCGTGCGTAGAGCGCCGTAACAATGAGCTTATAACTCGATCGGTGCATTTCAATGCCAATACCGTAAATGAGCGGTATCACCGGCCGATGCAGGAGCAAAAGCTTGTGATGGGTCCTCCTTTTATCTTCAATGATCGGGTTACCATCACCCTTGCAGGGCCGATCATGTATCAAAATAAGACTATCGGTGCGATCAATGTTGATGTTGATATTTCCCATATACAAAAGTGGTTAGAAAAAATTCCCGGCACGTCAGCCGAGGTATACAACTTCCTCTGTGCAAAAAACGGAACGGTTGTAGCCCATGGCTCGGATACTTCGCAGATAATGTTGAATATATTTGAGAAAAGGCCACATTGGAAAACACTTTTTGAAAAAACGACGACAGACGATGCTCAAGAAGATGTTGACGTTTCTATGTATTCGCGAAAAAAAACAAAATTTATTTTCTCTCCTGTTGCAATTAAAGGAGTTGATACAAAATGGTATTTTATCTCCTCTACTGCAATCAGTCTTTTTACTGCAAATGCATTTAGAGACCTTAGGAAAACGCTTATTGAATACGCCGGTATCTTATTAGGCGTGTTACTTATTACATGGCTACTGGTCAAGTCGCAGATAGTCAGCCCGCTAACCAAGATCGTTACGATGCTGAAAAACATTGCACAAGGCGAAGGCGATTTAACGGTACGGCTGCCGATCAGCGGACATGATGAAATTACGGCATTGTCAAAATATTTTAACGACACCATTATAAAAATCGGAAAGTCTATCAAGGCCGTGAGTGTAAACAGCGGGATGATGAAAACGACCGGCGATGAGCTCGTTTCCAATATGACCGAAACCTCACAAGCCGTTTACAAAATCAATAGCCATATTGACGGTATCAAGCAACAGGCGCTCACACAGGCAGCAAGCGTGAGCGAGACCGCTGCAACGGTTGAAGAAATCGTCCGGACGATAAAACAACTTAACGCCAGTATAGAAACGCAAGCGGCAAGTGTTGCCCAGTCGTCTTCGGCAGTCGAGCAAATGGTAGCCAATATCGCTTCTATTTCGAAAACGCTTGCACAAACGGATACGGCAATTAAAACGCTTGCGGAGGCCACCGCCGGTGGGAAAAAAACGGTCGCAAATGCAAATACCGTAACGCAAAAAATTGCCGAGGAATCGGGAATGCTGATAGAAGCGTCGAACGTTATCCAGCATATAGCTTCTCAGACGAACCTATTGGCAATGAACGCCGCCATCGAAGCAGCACATGCAGGAGAGGCTGGTAAAGGCTTTGCAGTTGTTGCTGATGAAATTCGTAAACTTGCCGAAGAATCGGCGATGCAGGGGAAAAATATTACCCAAACGCTCAGAAGTTTGAGCGGCGAAATCGATACACTTTCCGAATCAGCAAAAATAGCCGACGACAAGTTTAATGCTATTTTTACCTTATCCACAGAAGTAGAAATCATGAGCAGACGCTTAACTGAAGCGATGCGAGAGCAAGAAGGCGATAGCAGAGAGGTATTAACTGCTATCAAAAATATCGATGCCGTTACGACAGAAGTACAGCACGGTTCCGAGGAAATGTTAAAGGGTGGAGAAAGTGTTGCAGAAGAAATGCACAAACTGGATAGTTTAACCCATACGATGACTAGTAATATGAATGAAATGGCTCTGAGTGTAGTGCAAATCAGTAATGCAGTGCAAGAGGTTGACAAAATCGCGCAGCAAAATAAAACCGGTATTGCAAATGTAACACAAGAGGTTACTAAGTTTAAAATCTAGACAAATATATTTTATCAATACTATACCATTTGAAGGGAGATACATACGAATGGAGTTTTTGTTTTCTCATGCGCATAAAGCGCAAGCTCAGCAGAAAAAACATTTTCCGTTGAGCGTCAAGCTGATTATATTGATATTTATCAGTATCAATATAACGATAATACCTGTCTTATTTGTTATTAACAGGTTTCTCTATAATACAATACGGACAAATGCCATCCGCTCTGCAACGATCTTGGCAGAAAAATACGGAGAGATTGCAACAGCAATGTTGCAGGAACCGTTTCATGCAGCACATTTGCTTGCGTCCGGCATTTCGTCCCTTGAGGTGATTGAACCGCATATACGGCGTAAAGCATTGCATGATCTTGTAGAAAAAAGCATAAAAGGGAACAATAACTTTTTTAGTATGTGGGTATGCTACGAACCAAATCAATTTGACGGACTTGATGCAATGTATGCGGATACCACATTCCATGACAGTACAGGACGGGTAGTGATGTATTTTGATAAAAACCCTACAACGCAAATAGTAGTCGAAAATAAGTTGTCAAACTATGAGCAGGAGGATTGGTATCTTAATTCGCTAACAACGGGAAAAGATCAGCAATTTGAACCGTATAAGAGTATGACCAGTACCGGTGAAGAAATCTTGGTTACAACTTTTACCGTTCCGCTAAAAAATAAAGACGAAAAAACCGTTGGTGTATTTGGCATTGACTTGGCCCTATCCAAACTTGCGGAAGAATTAAATACGTTGAAAGTATATGAAACCGGTTACGGTAGCCTACTATCGGCGAACGGCAGTATTGTAACGGATAAAGATAAAACGCTTATTGGGACAGAAAAGGAAAATTTTAAAAATATTCTCAATCATTTGAAGCGAACATCAGATAGTGCATCTTCAAATGACTCCACTGTTGTGCATAAGGATGAGAACGGAAAGAAAATCTCTGAGCTTGCCGTACCAGTTACCGTTTATGGGGGATTCGAGCCGTGGTATTTGGTGTGCAGGGTGCCTCAGGCAGAAATGTATAAAACAGTGAACCGCATGATACTCATTATGAGCATTGCGTTCATACTATATCTTATACTGATTGTCGCTGTTCTTTCCGTTATCATAGCGAGGAAGCTCCGCCCGCTTTCGAATATCGCAACGGCATTACAGGATATTGCGCAAGGAGACGGAGATTTAACGGTACGACTGCCGCTTATCAGCAAAGATGAAATTACCGCCATATCCGAGTATTTTAATCAAACGATTGCGAAAATCGGTCAGTCGGTTAAATCAATCGGGAAAAATAGCGGCATCATGGAAGCAATAGGAAATCAGCTTGCTACTCACATGACGGAAACAACAAGCTCCATACAGCAAATAAGTGCTCGAGTTGGCGAAGTGAAACAGCAAACGCTGACGCAGGCTGCAAGCGTAACGGAAACAGCGGCAACAATCGAAGAAATTGTCCGTACCATTAAAAAGTTGAATGTACGTATCGAAACGCAGGCGGCAAGCGTCGCCCAGTCGTCGTCTTCGGTAGAAGAAATGGTTGCCAATATCGCCTCTATAGGACAGACGCTTGGTACCTCGGACGGTGTGGTCAAAGCATTGACGGCAGCGACCGGAGACGGCAAAGCAGCCCTTGTTACTGCCAATAGCGTAACGCAGAAGATTGCCGAAGAATCGGGCGCGCTGCTGGAAGCGTCAAGTGTTATTCAGCACATCGCATCGCAAACGAATTTACTTGCTATGAACGCCGCTATCGAAGCCGCTCACGCGGGAGAAGCAGGTAAGGGATTCGCTGTTGTTGCAGATGAGATCCGTAAGCTGGCGGAGGACTCCGCAATGCAAGGACAGACCATCACGGCAACGCTAAAAAACTTATCCGGAGAGATCGAAACGCTGTCAGGCTCATCCCACACGGTAGAGGAAAAATTCAATGCAATTTTCACGCTTGCCGAGCAAGTAAAAGAAATAAGCGCCCGTTTGACTGAATCTATGCGGGAACAAGAACACGGCAGTAGAGAAGTGCTGACGGCAATCAAAAATATCAACACGGTAACAACAGAGGTACAGGAAGATTCCGACGAAATGCTGAAAGGTGGCGAACGCGTAGCGGAAGAGATGCACCGACTGGATGAATTAACCCGCAAGATCACCGGAAGCATGAATGAAATGGCTGCAGGGGTAGTGCATATTAACCATGCAGTGCAAGAAGTACATGAAATCACGCAGAAAAATAAACAAAGCATCGAAAATGTTACCAAAGAGGTAGCTAAATTTAAAGTATAGGCACGTGAGTGGGAATTTCTCTTTTTGCTATCTTAAATAGGGAAACTCTAAAAATCTCACTGAGTTTTTAGAGTTTCCTCAGTATCCTAATCAAAAATCATATATAAAAATCATTAAAATTATTTTCAAATCAGAAACGTATTGATTACTACGGACGTGTAGAACCGATACGTTCTGTATTATTTTATAAAGGTGTATAGATAATGCTTTATAAAAATAGATAAAAAATCGACGCCGCGAAACACATACTGTATTTTATCAACTTCGATTAATGAGATTAATGAAAGGAGATAGTATGAATATAAGAAGTAAACTCATATTTGCATTTGGCATTTGTATTTCGGTACTGCTTGCCGTTATTTTATGGGGAGCTTCCAATACAACAAAAACTACCAAGGCATATTTGCGCACGCAATTATTGACCGTGAGTGCGAGCGCTCTAAGACACATGCGCGGCGAACTGGATTCGATGTCTGAACAAACAACAATATTAGCAACGATGATGCAGTCGTACCAATCAATTCGCCTGTGAAGACAGAAGAAATTACTTTGGTGACTTATTACAACTTGTTATCAAAAATGATCCACGGTTAATCGGGGTGTGGGCTGTTTGGCTCCCTGATGTTTTTGATAATCTTGATGAGCAGTTTAAAGGCAAAGAGTCGTATTCTGAATTAGGAAATTTTAGTATCGATTTAAATAGAATAGGAAATTCAATTATCAGAAAACCGCAAACAGGCGCGGTGCTACAAAAAAGTTGGTTCAAAAAACATCTGCAAAGTTCGTGTGTTACCATGTTTGAACCGGCAATGTATGATTTTGCAGGGAAAAAAGAGCTTGCAACAAGCACTATGAGACCTATTAAAGCTGAAGACGGGACACCGCTCGGCTTAACTGGGCTTGATATTAGTCTTTCTCAATTATCCGAGATGCTTGGGGCAATTGAAATCTTAAATAATGAAAAAATATATCTGTATACAAGTTCAGGGCTCGTAGTTGCTTCTAATGCAAGTAACGATGCGCTCATTGGAAAACCAAGTCCTCTTTTTGAAACCGAAGAAGTAAAGCAGTATATGACGGCAAGTAAAGAAAAGCTGAAGCAAACTTTTTTCTCTATCTATAATAAAGACAGGCGTATACAGGAGCTACACATATTGACGCCGTTCCAAATTCGTGACACGGATTTGTTTTATCTGCTTGATTCGGTCGTTGATGAATCGGTTGCATACCATTCTGTAGTGCCAACGCTTGCAAAAACCATCGTTCCACTCATAGCGGTTATTTTCATCGTCATCGCAATCGTCATTTTCGTTATTGTGCCGCTAACCCGTTCAATTCGTCAGGTTGCGGCCGAATTACGAAACATTGCGCAGGGTGAAGGAGATTTAACTGTGCGGCTTGCAATTAACGGTAATGATGAAATAGCCCAACTTTCTCGGTATTTTAACGAAACCATTATAAAAATCGGAGCGTCAATTACATCGGTTGGTATCAATAGTAATACAATGCAAGAAATCAGCAATGAGCTGACGACCAATATGAGTGAAACAGCCGACGCTGTATATGAAATCAGCACGAATATTGATAACGTCAAGCATCAAGCGCTGGCACAGGCAGCAAGCGTCACCGAAACGGCTGCAACTATTGAAGAAATTCTCAAGATTGTTAAGCGGCTTAACAGTAGCATTGATATGCAGGCGGATAGCGTTTCGCAATCTTCTGCTTCGGTTGAACAGATGGTCGCTAATATTGCATCCATCACCCAAACGCTTGATAAAACCGATGCAGTAATCAAAAGCCTTACAACGGCCACCGGCGACGGCAAGGCAACCCTCGTTACCTCCAACAACGTAACGCAAAAGATTGCAGAAGAGTCGGGATCGCTGATGGAAGCGTCGAGCGTTATTCAGCACATCGCTAGTCAAACAAACCTCCTTGCGATGAATGCGGCTATCGAGGCGGCTGTTGGAATGTAGGGGAAGAAAAAAATAAAAATAGGAATATGCTCAAAACCTT
>JBQNBR010000088.1:0-7183 GCA_052169815.1 Treponema sp. | reverse complement strand
GCTGACCAACTCTTTTCTCAACAACGAGGGGTCTTTACTGTTTTTATAAGATGCGTAATAATCCATTGTGATGGTATCTCCTTGCTAGAAATGTTGCTTAATCTATTTTGCCTAACCGGTTTCGCTTAGGCAAGGGGGATACCATCTCTCTTCCTTGAACACGGCGAGCGTATCATCCTATTTACAAATGGTACGTTTCATGTTACACTATATTGTAAAAGTATACAGTTACTGAAGAGGCATAGTATGGTGCTCTTAATTGATGTAGGCAATACGAATATTGTATTCGGTATTTCAGACGGAAACAAAATCATAAACACAGTACGGGCAGAAACCAGAAAAGAAGCTGATTACGATTACGTGCCGGTATTGCAGGATGTACTGTACAGAAAGGAAAAAATCGAGCACGCTGCAGGTGCCATTTTGTCATCTGTAGTACCGGAAGTTACCGAAAGACTCGTGAACGCTATTCAGGCAATTTATGGAATACAAACCATCATAATAAATGATATAATTGAAAACTCCCTTGTTATCGATATCGATTCACCTCACAAACTCGGTATGGATTTAAAAGCGGATGCAGCGGCAGCATTGAAAAAGTACCCCTGTCCGCAGCTCATCTTTGACTTAGGGACTGCTACTACGTGTTCCGTGCTCGATGAACGGGGACACTACATCGGCGGAGCGATTATGCCGGGCTTGAAAATCTCTTTGGAGGCGTTAACTACTTCCGCTTCGCAGCTACCGATGATCGATTGTACCATCCCCGTCAAAGAATACATCGGCAAAAACACCCAGGATGCCATGAGAGTGGGCATGCTGTTCGGCCATGCACTCATGCTGGAAGGCTTTTCACGTACAATCCAAAAACAGTTTACCAAACCTTTGCATATTTCGCTCACCGGCGGCTTGTCGTATATCGTCAAACAACACATGACGCTGGAAAGTACTTACGATCCTTATTTAACGCTAGAGGGGCTACTCTATCTCTATCAAGATACAAAAAGCAAAACCTAATGCACAAGGAGAAACGAGCATGAATAATTACAGAAAGCAACTGAATAAAGAAGCTTTGCTTACCGTAGGCTTATACCTTTTGTACTTTGGATGGTGGTATTTTTTCGCGTATTACTTCGGCGAACAGGATGTTAGCAAGTACCGTTATATCTTAGGTTTGCCTGAATGGTTCTTTTATTCCTGTGTGCTGGGGCTTGTCGTTATAAACTTTTTAGTGTTCTTAGTTGTTACTTTTTGTTTTCACGATATGCCGTTAGACAAGGAGGAAAAAGAATGTTAGTGGCTATACCTATTATCGCATATCTGATGTTAATGCTGTTTATAGCATTTCAAGTTAATAAAAAGAAGAAACACACTGCCGATTTTGCAGAAGAATACTACATAGGAAGCCGAGACATGGGCGGTGTGGTACTTGCCATGACGCTCATAGCTACCTATGTCGGCGCCAGCTCTTTTATCGGCGGGCCGGGCGTTGCGTACAAACTCGGCTTGGGTTGGGTGCTCCTTGCTTGTATACAAGTTCCTACCGCTTTTTTTACACTCGGCATTTTAGGGAAAAAACTTGCCATTCTGTCCCGAAAATTGAATGCCATCACGCTCCTTGATATCCTGAGAGCACGATACCAAAGCGACATCGTCGTGATCTTAAGTGCTTGTATGCTGTTGATTTTCTTTGCAGGAGGTATTGTTGCTCAATTCGTCGGCGGAGCGCGCCTCTTTGAAAGCGTAACCGGTGCGCCGTACATCGTGGGGCTCATTATCTTTTCGATTGTGGTTATCACGTACACCACCATCGGAGGCTTCCGCGCTGTTGCCTTAACAGATGCCATACAGAGCTTCGTCATGCTGCTTGCAACCTGTATCCTGTTTTTCATTATCCTGAAAAAAGGGGGTGGTATGGAAAACATAATGCGTACAATTGCAGAGCGCAATCCCGCCCTACTCAGGCCCGATTCCGGTGGAAATATTGCTAAGCCCTTTATTTTATCGTTCTGGGTACTGGTAGGCGTGGGTATTTTAGGCTTGCCTGCCACAACGGTACGGTGCATGGGCTTCAAAAATACAAAAGCAATGCACCGAGCTATGATAATCGGCACGTCTGTAGTAGGAATACTAATGCTCGGTATGCACTTGGTTGGAGTGATGGGAGTTGCAATAGAACCTGACATTAAAATTGGAGACAAAATAATTCCGATTTTAGCACTGAAAAACCTACATCCTCTTTTAGCGGGTATTTTTATCGGTGGGCCACTTGCAGCAATTATGTCAACTGTTGATTCTCTTTTAATTATTAGCTCATCTACTATCATAAAAGACCTCTATTTACACTATATAGAAAAAGACGCAAAAGAAGAAAAAATTAAAAAGCTCTCTACCTACTGTTCTTTGGGATTCGGCATACTCGTGTTTTTATTAGCAATTAGACCGCCTGAATTACTCGTGTGGATTAACCTATTCGCGCTTGCCGGGCAGGAAACGCTCTTTTTTGCACCGGTTCTCTTGGGTCTCTATTGGAAAAAAGCAAATGCTACGGGAGCCGTTTTATCTATGTTGGCGGGGGCCGGCTCATACCTCTATTTTACGATTATGAAAACACCCCTATTTGGCATGCATGCAGTTGTGCCTTCGCTGGCCATCGCACTGCTTGCGTTCTATTTTGGAACAAAAATCGGAAAAGAACCCAAAGCGGAAACCATACAGGTATTTTTTGGAACATAAACAGAAGCTGTAACCGCAGTATTTTCTTTAAGAGCTGAAAAGGACCATATGATATGCGATTTTACTACAAAAATTACAAAGCGGGATACTGGTTCCTGGCAAATGGGACGCACTGTACGCGCTGAATCCTACTGTTGACGCATCTATTGTGCCGCTGTCCACTGCCGACACGGAATTTAAAAATCCGCCGGAGCTTATTGCAGGGCACATTTTCGGAGCAAGCGGGCGCGGGTTTGCACGGATGAATGTGGCAGCCCCTCCTTCGGTTATCCAAGAGACGCTTGAAAAGCTTGATTGCGCTTTGCGGGCTCTCAAACGGTAACAACATCTACACCACGATGCTTGCGCTGCCACTACGGGCTGCCAAGCCAAAAGCTAAGATTATTCAAGGGGCAATGAGAGCATGTACCTTTTGCAAAAGCTGTGCGGCGGTGTAGCCGCTGATAACATAGGCATTGGGGCTGCGATTATCAAAAAACACATAATCGCCGTTCTGCAAAGGCGTAAAGAAGAGTTGAAGCGTATCTCCGCTTCCCAACAAAAGCCGTATGTTTTCTGTCGCAGGGCTTTGCAGCACCGGCGCAGTATACAGCCCGATGCAGGTACAGGTTTGTAAAAAATGCTCCAATGCACTAAAGTCCTTTGCATTCTCAAGGTTCCTGATAATATAGTGCTTGCCCATTTCAAGATTCTGTATACTGGTTTGGGCAAACAGAGCTTTATACAGTTGCAAATCAAGCCAAAAACCATGCGCGATGGTTAAAAAAGGATCAACGGCATTATCAATCGCAAAAACAGTGAGGCTCCTCCCCGTCCGTACGTACCGGTTGATACCAAGCGTGTCGGTTATACCGAAAAACAATTCGGCAGCGAATGTACCGTCCTGCTTTACAAGCACAATCTTTGCGGCATGGGCATCATCAATGCCGTAATCAGCGTAGGTACGAACACTTTTTGAAATAGGTATAAAGGCACGCGGCTGCGCAAGCACCGAAAAAAAGCGTTCAATAATAGTATCCCGCACCGCGTAGTGCCTGCTTTCTGCAACAAGGTAAAACCGCCCCTGTCGCTTTTTGAGCACCATGTTGCCCATCTCAACCGGTTCTGCTTTGGTAGGAATAAAAAACCGGATTTCTGCTATCTCATTCCTGTCCTGCGCCGGGATGAGCCTACCAGAAAAGCGCTGCCTTTGCGCCGATTGAATCCAAAAACTGCCGATATACAGGCACAGCAGCGCAAACAAAGCACTCGCAAGCCCAATAGTAGTGCGCTGTAGCGACTTCATACCTTTTTCCGTCCTTTACGATAGATAAGCAGTACACACGCGGTAAAGCCAAGTGGCACCACCACAAAGGTAACGATGCGGGCAAAACGCACCCACCACAGAAATACGAGCTCATCTTCAATGTATTTAAAGGGGAACACCGCCGGCTGCTTGGTCTTTAACTGCAGTAATGCATCCTGCTGCATGAGCCAATGGACGGCATTGACCATAACATCCATATTGGTATCCGACTGCGTATACTCAATAGCAGTGCTGATGCAATACTCGTCAGCTACCACCAGCATTCTGCCTGCCTCACTGCTTGCTGGCCTATAGCCTGCAATGATATACGCTCCTTGCTCTTGATGGGCAAGCATACTGAGCTGCTTACCGTAAGGGTCGGTATTATAGGGCGGCTTTTGCACCGCCGCATGCGCACTTGAAGTCAAAAGAGGGCAAAGCTGCGTATGGCCTACATCACACAAGGCAAGCTGCGAGGGCCAAAAGAACTGCACAGGCTTTTCTACCGAAATAAGCGGAGGCAGCGGCGCCCCGTGCGGCTTAAACACCGTAGGCCAAAAAGGATAATTCACCTTTTCGTACCGGCTGCGGTCGGCAGAAGGAATCGACAGGCAAAAATTGAGCGGATCGATGATAAGATTGGCCTGAAGCTCAAAACCTGCACGCGCAAGCAGCGCTACTAAACCGTCATGCTCTTTGGGTGCTGCTTGCCAATGCGTATCCACCGCAACCGTGTTCGCCGACACAAAAAAAGCCGCCGAACCGTTTTGCTTTAAAAACACCTCCACCGCATTCAGCATGTCGGCAGTAAAATAGTGAGAACCGATAACGAGCAATGGGATTTCAGGCTGCAATACGGCAAAAGGAGGTTCCAACAGCTGAGGGATAAAGCCGGCGTATTCAAGCCACGGCAGCACATATTTGTACCGGGTATCCTTGGTTCCGGGCGGCATCGCCACATATACCGTACGCTCGCTCCTGCGTCCCTGCGCATCCTGCTCAAGCTCAGTAAGAAAGCGGGCAATATCGGCTTCCAGCGTATAAATATCGGCGATAAAAGGGATCACCCTGCTTTTCCCGCGGTATTCACACAGCACCCCGGAATACAGATTCTCTACCACTAACGATTGATCACGCTTTTTTTCAATTTGACGGGTAATAAAACCGAGGTTCTGCAATGCGCTGTCTGAAAATTCCGCGCTATCTTTTTGAACCACGCGGCAGTACTGAGGGGCATACGCCGCGTATTCAGCGAGCATGTCCGCCATATACTGTAGCGACGGCATATAGCTGTCAACGGCATACGAGCGGCACCACGTAATCGTAACGGCACTGTCAAGATTATCGAGCAGCGTCTTGGTATATGGTGAAAGCGAATACGTCTTGGCTTGCGTAGTATCCAGCCGCACGTATATTCTTTGCGAAACAAGGGCAAGCATGATAATAATGCCGCTTAAAAGCGCCGCTTGCACAAAGGCTTCCTTTTTCATCGGCACCGCTCCTGTGCCGCAAGCAGAGCACTTTGCAATAAAAATGCAGATAAAATCAATATAATATAGAAGATAAAATCCCGCGTGTCAAAAATTCCGCGTGCGGCAGATTCATAGTGCAAGGGGAATGAGCAATAGCGCAAAAAAGCGCGGAGCCATACCGGACAGGCTGCTGCTTGCGCAAGCACATGACTGCCGCTAAAAAAAATACAGGTAAAAAAGCTCAGCAAAAAACTCACCGGTGTATGCACCGAAATACTGGCAAGGGCAAGAGAAAACGCAAGCAGCGCCGCACCGAACAACAGCAGTGCAGTATACGAAAGCACAAACGAAAAAAAATCAAAATACACTAACGGCAGCACCGAAAGAGGAATACAGGCGGAAACAGCGAGCATAACCAGCCACCATACACACAACGCTGCATATTTTCCTAAGGCGATACACATCTTAGGCACCGGAAACGAAAAAAGGAGGCGATCGGTGAGTGATTTTTTTTCATCAGTCCAGCTATTCATTGTAAGCAACGGAAAAACCAGCATAAACAAAAGCGGAAAATTAAGAAAAAAGGAACGAAAGTCTGAAAATCCAGCCGAAAACCAATAGCCAGACCCCACGAACGGCAACGCCACCCCAAAATAGAGGACTAACAAAGCGCTATACGCAGCGGGGCTGACTGCTAAATCGTGAAGTTCCTTTCTATATAATGCATACACTGCTTGCGCATATTTCATAGTGCTTTTTTCTCCGCACTCATAAATGCTGTTTTATGGAGCCCTGCATACTTTTCAAACACGCGGAACAGCAAAAGCGGGTCAGCATTTCCGATTTCAAGCTGAAAATCGTCAAATAACGCAGCGGCAAACTCAGCTTTCGTACCTTGCGCAACGATACGCCCCTGATGCAGCAAAATATGCTGTGAACATACTCGCTCTGCTTGCTCAAGCTGATGCGTACACAATATAACCGCTGCATGCGTTGATAAGCTCAAAATCTTTTTTTCAAAATCATGCAGCTGTAAAGGATCAAGGCCTGCTGTCGGCTCATCCAGCAAAATGAGCGGCGGATGATGCATGATAGCTGCTGCAAGCCCTACCCGCTGGCGAAACCCTTTCGACAACGTTTTTATGGGACGGGTATACACCGATTCCAACTCAGAGAAGGCAATGCTTTCCTCAAGCATACTGGCCTGCCACGCTTTCTTTATCCCCCGCATGTCCAACGTAAAGGTTAAAAAATCACGCACGCTCATAGAATCATAGAGCGGGTTTTGCTCGTACAGCATCCCTATACGCCGTTTCGCCTCAAGCGGCTCTTCCCGCATTGAATACCCGCAAATCTTCACCTCGCCAGATGACGCTTGCTGATAACCGCTCAAGATAGTAAGGATGGTACTTTTTCCCGCACCGTTCACACCGAGTAATGAATAAATACTACCGATATCTACCGTAAAACTAACATCGCTACAGCCGGTAATGCTTTTTTTCCCTTTCCCGTACGTCTTACTGATATGCTGTACCTCAAGAACCGGTGCCATTATCCTCCATCCTGATCCGTATACTGCCATATATGTATACTTTAAGCAATGGGCACCGGCCGTCTTGCCAGAGCAAACTTGCAATAGGTATTAAACCGAGTGAAGGTAAAGTAGTTCTGGTACTGATGCGCTTTTTTC
>JBQNBR010000087.1:0-7193 GCA_052169815.1 Treponema sp. | reverse complement strand
CAGGATCAAACTCTCCATTATTTTATTTCAAACACCCCGAAGGGTGCCTGATTTTATCATAATAGTGAAGTTGTCCCGTTTCTTATTTTCTTAGGAACGTTGACCTTGAGTGTAAACACCTTTACAGGCTTACACTCATCTTCATTTTCTACGCTTTTTCTCTTACCTAAGGCTTTATGCCTTAGCATATCTTCTTTCCCTTCCCTTTGTTTTCAAAGACCTCATGTGCCTGACGGTTTTTTCAACCGCAAGCAAGAAGCACTGTATCACAACTTGTTTTATTTGTCAAGTGCTTTTTGCACTTTTTTTCTTGCTTTTTTTTCATACATTTTTGTATAAAATAAGCAAAACACCCTTCCCTTATCGGGCTTAAGTATGATAATATAGTGCTTTATACGTCTGAAAAGCAGCTGTAGTAGCGTGCTATCGTGACGCAACGGGGATGATATTACCTCATTTCACCTCTTCTTGTCAACACCTTTCAATCTTTTTTTTTAAAAAAAATTCTCTGCATCTTTTTTATAAAAGATATTTTTATTGACCTACCGTCCATCTTTCGGTTACACTCAATCGTTATGAAAATTTGGCTTAAATATATCATTGGTATTGGACTAGGCACGGTTCTTGCATTATTATCAACACCTGACAATACTTTTTTTACTCAAAGCATTACGTTTTTAACAGAGTATACTATTCAATTCGGTAGGTACTCACTCTATCCGGCTGTATTTTTTGCTTTTACCGTGAGCATCTTTGAACTTCGTGAAAACAAACAGCTTCTGAACATCACCCTTTGGTCGATCGCATTACTCTGCAGCTTTGCAGTATTGCTAGCAATTATTGGACTCTGTATTACCATTATCCATGCGCCAGCCCGTATCCCCATTTTTGCCGAAGGAGCAACCGATGTACAGTTGCTCAATGTTCGAGAATCATTTTTACAATTGTTTCCTTCGTCAAGTATGGAAGTTTTTAGCAATGGCACCTATCTTTTACCGCTCTGCATTTTCGCTGGTTTTGCGGGTGCAGGCTGCGCAGTGGATAAAACGGTTTCCAAGCCAGCTGTTACGCTTTTTGATTCGCTTGCCCGTATTTCGTATACCGTGCTTGTGTTCTTTGTGGATATGTTTGCATTCGGTATGATAATCCTATCAACCTACTGGATGGTGCAGTTCCGCACCATGTTGCTCCGCTCTGTTTTTACCGATTTTGCCCTCGTATTGTTCCTCACTATTCTTTTTATCAGCCTCGTTTTTTACCCTGCAATTATCAAACTGCTGTGCCGCGAGATAAACCCCTATCGCGTTCTCTACGCTTCTTTAGCGCCCATACTCGCTGCTTTTTTTTCAGGGGACTCACACATTGCCTTGTGTATTGCGCTACGACACACGAATGAAAGCCTCGGCATCAGAAGGCGAATATCAACCGTAGTACTTCCTGTATTTTCGATATTCGGCCGTGCAGGTTCAGCGCTCATTATAACGATAAGTTTTATTGTCATTCTTAAATCCTATTCTAGTTTAACGATAAAATTGCAGGACATGGCATGGCTCTTTGGTATGGCAGCCCTTTTTTCATGTTTTTTAGGCAGATTCCCCGTAGGCGGCACTTATATTGCGCTCGCTGCACTCTGCGCGTTATATGGTAGAGGCTTTGAATCTGGGTACTTGATTTTAAAGCCAGCTGCCTTTATCATCTCCTCAACAGCTGCAGTGTTAAATACGCTCAATGCGATAACCGGAACGTATGTTATTGCGTACCACTGCAATTTAATCCATACAAAAGATCTACGGTTTTTCATATAGAACGTTCAAAGGAATGCGTATGCAAAGGATATTTTCTGTTCCGCCAATATTAAAGGAAATAAGCACGTATTTTCATGGCGCTGGGTTTTCTGTTTATTTAGTAGGCGGCGCCGTCCGAGACTTTTTATTAAAAAAACAAGCATGCGATTTTGATATTGCAACCAATGCACAGCCTTCGGATGTAATGAAACTATTCCGCCACACCATCCCCACCGGTATCGAACACGGAACCGTTACCATACTGTATAAAAACATACAAATCGAATGCACCACATTCCGTACTGAAGCTTGTTATCAAGACGGTAGACACCCCGCAGCCGTATCCTATACAGCAAAAATCGAAGACGATTTAGCCCGCCGTGATTTTACCATGAATGCTATTGCCGTTTCGCTTCCTGACGGCGCCATGATAGATCCTTTTAACGGGAAGGACGCTATAAAAGCAACCTGTATTACCACAGTAGGTACGCCGCTCGACCGCTTTTTAGAAGACGGGCTACGACCTATCCGCGCAATCCGCTTTGCAGCGCAGCTTGGCTTCACAATAGAAGAAAAAACACTTGCAGCAATCCCACAAGCCATACACATTACACAAAAAATTTCGATAGAACGATTCCGCGATGAATTTTCCAAAATTGTGACGAGCCCACACCCGCTTACCGGTCTAAGATTACTGGAAGAAACCCAGCTCATGCAGCTCTTTTTACCGGAGCTTACGGCGTGCCGCGGCGTTGAACAAAAAGGCTTTCACCGTTTTGACGTACTCGATCACTGCTTTCTTGCTTGCAGCGCATGTCCGGCAGCACATTTACACCTCAGGCTCGCAGGTCTTTTTCACGATATTGGAAAACCAGCGGTGCGCAAAAAAGATAAAAATGGCGTGTATACGTTTTACCGCCACGAAGCAGGATCAGAAAAACTCACGCGGACAATTATGAAGCGACTAAAATATCCCAATACGGTTATTGAAAAAACAGCGCACCTTGTAGCACAGCATATGTTTCACTATGAACCTTCATGGACGGATGCTGCAATACGACGCTTTATTATTCGAGTAGGGAAAGACACCATTGCAGACCTTTTCAGTCTCCGCTATGCGGACACCTTTGCACTTGCCGGTACGCCGATTGAACCGACTTTCCTCACTGAATTCAGTGCTAGAATAGATTCAGTACTGCAAGAATCGCAGGTTTTAAGTTTAAAAGATATAAAAGTTAATGGCGCTGACTTACTCGCGCTCGGCGTACCCAAAGGCAAAACAATCGGCATTATCCTGCAATTTCTTCTCGACACGGTCATCGATGATCCGCTGCAAAATACCCGCGAACAGTTACTGGACATTGCAGCAGCCTACTATGAGCATATCAAGATCAACACCCTCGGCACAAAGCGATGAGGGTATTCCACGAATAAAATTATAACGCAATCATCAAATCCGCTTGCATTCATGTATAAAAGTAGCGTATTATAGAAGGTATGACCAAACGAAAGAAAAAAGCCTTGTCATTCCGCTGGCTTTTCTGGCTAGTTTTTATCCTTTTTATTTTCCTCCTGTTCTTAATCAATAAAAATACTATTATATCGGTATGGGAAAAAACGCAAGCAAAAACCGTCCTATTAAATGGTAAAAAATCAAATGAGCCCACCTTACAAAGGGGCTCAAAGCTCCCGCCACTTCAAACGATGAAAGAAGAAACCCCTCCAGTAAGCGGAGACGGTAGCAGCGCATCTGAGTATAGCCCCCAAACACAGCAAGCTTCATCGCCTACCCCAGGACAACAAAACGCCACAGAAACTCCGCAAAGCGATGTTCCATCTTCACCGCCAGAAACGATAGAACCAACGACATCCAGCACACTGGAACCAGCATCGCAGCCCACCGTTGCGCTAGCTGCTCCGAATGCTCATATGCCGGCCACTGAAATGCGTCGTGCAACGCTTTTTTTGGTAAGTCTTGACGCTGACGGCAGCATTATGCGTCGCGCCTTTCATAAGGATTTGCCGAAATCGAGTTCGCCTATGACAGATGCTCTTAACGCCCTGTTCGCCTACCCTACTGCTGACAATGCTCGTAAGGGTGTCCTGCGTACACTTATTCCTGCAGGAACAACGCTGCGCTCCGCATGGGTAAAGGATGGTATCGCTTATATCAATGTTAGTGAAGCTTTTCAGTATAATCCGTACGGCATAGACGGATACCTTGCGCAGCTCGCACAAGTAGTATTCACCGCTACAGAATTTCCTACCGTCCAGGCGGTACAGTTTCTTATTGAGGGACAAACCAAAGACTACCTTGGACTCGAAGGAGTGTGGATTGGCTCGCCACTTTCACGAGCATCGTTTAGATAATAGACCTGGTGCGAACTTTGCACGTTCATCTGCTTACTCTTGCCATACAGCACGTATGGGAGAGTAGACAGCGAACCCCTGTTTTGAGGTAAGCTGTAGTAATTCATACAGCACTTGCATATCGCTTGCGCGGCACAGCTGAGGGGTAATCTGGGCGTTTTCCAACAACAATGAGCGCATAATTTCATCTTTAAGCGTCTGCTTCGGCTTCAATATTTTTAATGCGTACTGTTCTTTTACACCCGCTTTTACCGCAGCGTATGATACGGCATCAGAAAAACTGCCGATTTCATCAGCAAGCTGTACATTTTTAGCCTGTATACCTGAATATATTTTACCTTGTGCCAAATCCTTTACGGTTTCTATAGGTATATTTCTCCCTTTCGACACTTTCTCTAAAAAGACATCATACGTATGGGCTATTTCCAACTGTGCTTGTCTTTTTTCTTCATCATCCAGCTGCCGGAATACTGAATACGGTAACCTTTCAAGAGCGGAAACACCATCAGCTTGTATGCCAAAATAGTCTTTCAACGCCCGTTGAAACGTAGGAAGCGTCCCTAAAACGCCGATTGAACCGGTAATGGTATACGGTGAACAAAAAATATAATCTGCTGACGAAGCGATCCAATAAGCACCGGACGCTGCTACCGAACCCATAGATACAATAACAGGCTTACCGGCTTTTTGCGTGGCCAACTCCACTGCTCTTCGGATACGCTCAGAGGCAAATACTTCCCCGCCGCCTGAATCGATGCGCAATACAATAGCTTTTATAGCAGGATCAGCGATCGCATCCATAAAGAGCGCTATCGTTTCAGAACTTGCCTCGCTATACGCTGATGCGGCGCGTCTATCGCTAATAACGCCTGTTAGATAAATAACACCGATTTTGTACGGCATTTCTGCCTGCTTAAACGTGGCATTATAATCTTTATACGAAATCAACGCACTATCAATAAAACGATAGGTTTCATCCAAAAATCCCGCATCAAAACCAGCTTCTTGATACGAAGCAATATGCGTGATAAGCCCCGCATCCAATGCGGCATCTGCAGGAGAACCGTTGTTTTTTTCAAGCCTCTCCCCATACGAACGAGCATAGCGCTCTACCAGCTGCGCATCAATCCCTCTCTGAGCCGCTATTTCCTGCACATACGATGCCCATAAGTCGTTAAAAACCTCCCGATAATTACCGCGTACCACATCAGACATACTCGACCGAGCATAGGTTTCAGCCATACCTTTATAAGCGCCTGCTTGGATTACGTTCCACTGCATACCAAAGCGCTTTTCCATATCGCCATAAAACAAAGACTCGCTATAAAAACCTGATAGGGTTAACGCGCCCATAGGATCCAAATAGATTTTATCAGCAAAAGAAGCGAGATAATACGAACCAAGCGAATAGTGAGTTGAAAATACGTACAGTGGCTTATGGGATTCTTTATAGATAGATAAGGCTTTTTTAAGCTCCAAAAAATGACCAGCTGAAATACCGGAAAGATGAGATGCATCAAAAAAAACAGCGGCGATACGTCTATCATGGGCAGCACGTACCAACGCATCCGTCACATCAGAGAGCAATGCTTTAACCGCATTATTTTGAAGCAGGTAATCCTCCCAGATAACATCCTCTGTTTTTTCTACTAATTTACCCGAAGGCGCAATGAGCAGTACGGAACCGGAATACACCGGCTTAACGGCATGTTCACTATTGTATTGTGCTATGAACGAAACAAGTATCACGATACCCAAAAAAAATACACCATTAACAATAATAAGCCGTAGGATATTGATTAGTCGAAACAGTGAATAAAAAAAACCGCCTCGTTGATGCTTCATAACTGCTCCTTTTAAAAATCAGCACTCCTGGGCACCTTCTAAAAATCCAACAAGGTTTTTAAAGGGCCCTTTATTCTTTTAAAGTGATTTTATTCACCCGCTCCAAGGTCTGTAAATCATCGCTCAGTTTCCGTACATTCATACTTTTCGGCATCGTAATAAGCAATATCAGCTTTCCATCGCTATCGCTTCTTTTAGATTTTCGGATATTCGTTGATAATACGGAAATTGAATATTTATTCAGAATACCGGTGATTTCAGTCATTTGAGGATACTCACCACTAAAATGAATAACAAGAAATTTATTTTGCCGTGCAGGAAAAATACGCAACTCGAAATAATTCATCACAGAAAGAGTCAGAAGCGTCAAAAGCACCATCGTACCGCTTGCTGCATACATCCCGCAGCCGGTAACTAAGCCTATACAAGCGACCACCCAAATAGAGGCGGCAGTAGTGAGGCCTTTGACGTTTGCACCCAACTTCAAAATAGCACCGCCGCCTAAAAAGCCCATACCGGAGACCACTTGCGCAGCAATTCTACCGGGATCTCCGGTCCCCATAATTTCTGTAATCCAAAGCGATAACAGCATAACGCCTGCAGCGCCAATACAAATAAGCGTATGAGTACGTAAGCCGGCAGCCTGTCGTTTACTTGAACGCTCAAAGCCTATAATAGCGCCTGCAACAAAGCTGAGTAATAGCCGAATAATAATAATTTTTTCAGTGAGCATAGGGAAACCTTAAGTTCAAGGTAATCTGTGCCGAAACTTTCGTTTCAGAACAGATTACCTTGAAATGCGATATTAGACCTATTCAACAACGGAGTTATCGAATAGGTCTAATATCTCCAATATATCTGTAGGGCATCATACACCGATATATAAAAAAAGAGGGTGTGAAATTCACACCCTACCACCAGTAACGCTGCCCTGAGGGGGACTTGAACCCCCATGCCCGTAAGCACTAGTACCTGAAACTAGCGTGTCTACCAATTCCACCATCGGGGCAAAACTACGTGGAAGATATGTTATAAAAAAGAAGAGAGTTTGTCAAGCAACAGGGATATGTTCTTCAGGGGGTTAGTACCCTCTTTTTTCACGCTTTTACGGTATTCTCTCACGCCGAGGCTCTGTAAAAGTGGGATATGAAGAGAGATGGTATCCGGCGTACTAAGAGGCAAGCAATCTAAATT
>JBQNBR010000086.1:0-7716 GCA_052169815.1 Treponema sp. | reverse complement strand
ACTTCGTATTCAAAAGACGCATAGCCGCGGCTGACGCTTTTTAAACGGTCGTAGAATTCAAACAGCACTTCTGCAAGCGGCATTTCGTACGTCATCTCTACCCGCTTTTGATCCAAGTACGTCATGTTTGTCTGCACGCCCCGTTTTTCAACACAAAGCGACATAATAACGCCCACATACTCCGCAGGAGAAATAATGCGGGCACGGATATAGGGTTCATCAGTAGCGGCAATCTGCCCTTCATCGGGGTATTCAGCCGGGTTATCGCAGGTTATCGTTTTGCCGGTTCTGAGATGAATCTGATAGCGCACCGAAGGAGCGGTGAAAATAATCGACTGATCAAACTCCCGCTCAAGCCGCTCCTGCACGATTTCCAAATGGAGCAGGCCTAAAAAGCCGCACCGAAAGCCGTGCCCCAAGGCGATCGAGGAATCTTTTTCGTAGGTTAAACTCGCATCATTCAGCGTCAGCTTTTCAAAAGAATCGCGGAGCTGTTCATAGTCGTTCGTGTCCACCGGATAGACCGACGAAAACACCACCGGCTGCACTGCTTTAAAGCCTGAGCGCGCCGCTGCACAAGGCCGCTCCGTATCGGTCAGCGTATCGCCTACCTGCACATCGGCTACCGTTTTAATACCGGCAATAATGTACCCTACCTCGCCGGCATGGAGGGCATCCTGCGCAATAAGGTTCAAAATAAAGATACCCGTTTCTTCCACTCGGTATTCGGCATTGCTGTGCATAAACCTAATCGTCATGCCGGCTTTGATCATGCCCTCAAAAACACGCACGTGTACGATAACGCCGCGATACGGATCATAGTGGCAGTCAAAGATAAGCGCTTCAAGCGGATTATCCGCAGAACCGGACGGCGACGGGATATGCGCCACGATAGCTTCAAAAAGAGAATCGACGTTCTCGCCCGTTTTTGCCGAAACAGCTACCGCACCATCAGGATCGAGCCCCAAATCGTGATCGATTTGGCTTAGCGTTGCAGGAATATCCGCCGCAGGAAGATCAATTTTATTAATAACGGGCAGGATCTCCAAATTATGCTCAAGCGCCAAGTACATATTTGAAAGGGTCTGCGATTCCACTCCCTGCGTGGCATCCACAATCAAAATTGCCCCTTCGCATGACGCAATCGCGCGGGAAACTTCGTACGTAAAATCTACATGACCAGGCGTATCCACAAAGTTAAGAATGTACACCGTGCCATTTTGCGCTTTATACGGAATGGTTACCGCCTGACTTTTTATGGTAATGCCTCGTTCCCGTTCAATCTCCATGTTGTCAGTCATTTGCGCACGATAGTACCGCTCGTCTATCACCTTGGTTTTCTCGATAAGGCGGTCTGCGAGCGTTGATTTTCCGTGATCAATATGAGCGACAATACAAAAGTTACGGATGTTTTCGATGCAGTACATAGGCGCTCCAGTATATTAAAAATAAGATGAGCTGTCTAGGTACGTTGGAAACTCCATAAAAGATTCAAGGTAGCCACCCTTCCTCCGCTTTGCGTAGACATACATGCAGAGAAACTCATCCATATCCTCATCTTCTTCCAGTTCCAACGCAGATATTTCAATATAATCGCCGCTTGAAAACCCTGCTTCATCGGCATAGCTATCAGGCAGTACCTCTTTTATTCTAAAGGCATTGCGCTTTCCAGCACTCTCAAGATGCAGGCCGTACAGCGGTAAAGCGGCGTGCTCTTTGCTATCCTTATAATAGATCTGCTTGGCAGGCTTGTCAGGACGCGTTTGCGTAATAAGGTACCAATCCTTCTGTTCAAGTTTACCCGTATTTTCGTTTGCTATGAGTGTGTCCCTTGAAAGCGGCTCGTAACCTGAAACTACTACAAGCGTATCAGGGCTTATCTGCAAGAGCGCCTTTTGCAGGACTTCTAAGCTGTGCACCGCCGTGCCATTTATCTGCGTGATCACCGCACCCTGCGGTATCTGCGCAGCAGGACTTCCGGGAATGGCATACACCAGCTGCACCCCCTTGATATCCTCGCCTGCAAAGCCTTCAACCGTTCTTCCGTATCCGCCCGTCCACGAGTGCGGCACTTTACCGCCTTCATACAGGTGCGGCAGCACGGTTTGCAGCAATTCAACCGGTATGGCAAAGTTGAGCCCTTCATAATCTGCAAGTCCTGCAAACACTATTGCCTGCACTCTGCCACTTTCATCGATGAGTGGGCCGCCTGAATTACCGGGATTAACCGGCACATCAATTTGCAACGCAGTACCAAGCGCAAACAGCTGTCTATTCCGCGCAGAAACAATACCGGAGGTGAGTGTTTGTTCAAGACCTACCGGAGAGCCTATTGCGTACACCGTGCTGCCTATCTTTAAATCAGCCGAAGAACCAAGTGCAAACACCGCTTCCGGCTTCATTTCCGTTTTCAAAAGCGCAAGGTCAAACAGCGGGTCCCAACCGATAACCTTTGCCGGTATGCGCGCCGAAGTCTGCCCTGATGAGTTCGATACTTTGATATACAATCGTGAGTAGCCTTCGTACTCAGGGTCTACCTCACTTTGAATAACGTGATAGTTGGTAACAATATAGCCCGATGGATCGATAAAAAAGCCGGAACCAATAACACGGTTAGCTGAACCCACTCCTTTTTCAACCTTTAAGCCAAGATCAACCCATATAGTAACGCAGGCTTTGAACAGGTGCTGCACCACCTCCGTTAAAGGCGAGTTGGCGGCACGCGCTGTGCTCGAAACCGATGCGTCGGGTACTAAGGCAGCATATCCTTTTTGTTGCCACTGCATCTGTCGGTTTTTGATAATGTCTGCGTACATTTGAGAATCAAGCGACACACCCACCGCAATGAGCGAATTGAATAGCCGAAGCGCTTCAGCCCACTTGCAATCGGCACGGGCCTGTTCAAAAAGCTTTTGTACCGCAGCGGTGGCATCCGCATAGAGCGCTGTAATGCCATCAGCATCAGCAGCGGCACTAGCCGCACACGTGCCGCTGTATGCATGTAACCGCTTAGCACGAACCAACGCTTCGAGCGGTTCTGTTCCAACCAGCCGCGAGACAGCCTCTATCTCGCGCTCAACGCTGCCTTTATCCATGTAGTCAACCGCAGGAGCCGTCTGATACACAACTGAGGTGCACGCGACCAAACAAAACAAACAACAAACCAGTCCCTGCATGATCACATAGCATTGCCGCCGCACTAATTATCTCCCTTCTTTGAAAACACCTGCACGTAGATAAGCCCTCCCGACTTCAGTGCAAAAATTTCATACGCACCTACCGATGCAGCGTAGGAATTCATCTCAGGATAATAGTTATTAAAAATATTTTCCAAGCTAGCGGAAATACTTGCCGAAAACGGAGGACGTTTTTCAAGCCAATACACCGCATACGAAGGCTCTTTGATAATAGGGAACACAGTAGCATCGATTAAAAGCGTTTCTGGTTGTCCCTGCTTTAAATTGATCACAATTTGCTTTCCTGTATAATGATGCTTCCATACCACCTTATCTATGCCTGAATGAGTCTGCGTATACTGAATATCAGGGATGCCGTCCTCATTTTCGTCCCATGTTTTCACCACTGTTTGATCCGGCTGATATAACTCGTAGTATTCAAAAACATTATTTTTATTCACGTCTATCGAAATCTTTTCTAGCACGCCCTTTGCAGAATATTCTTCGAGTAATTCAAAAAAACCATCACCGTCGCTATCCCGTCGCTTTTGCCGCATGATACCGTTTTTATACCGCGTGGAAGCCATCAAGGTTTTCCCTTTATACGTTTCCACCGAAAGCACCATGCCTTTATCGAAATGGATACGCTGCATGTTTTCATTATCAAAAGGATCCGGCATTTCGGCGTAGAGCGCGGCAAGCGCTACATCATGCTCGTTGCGTAAGGGAAATTTCGGCTTGAGCCTGAGGGTAAAAAAGGACTGGGCGTCATCCGCACTTGTTTTCAGCCGCAGCATTAAATCGTACAGCTCAATGGGCTCCCAATGGAGGGCAAGCGGAATGAGCGTATAGCGTTTCCGCTCATGCTGCTGCACAACCTCGCGTACGGCAGGATAGGTATCATACAAAAAAGTGAATCCATTCTTTCTGCTGGTAATGCTCACTGGAGTACCAAAGCTACATTCCACTTCGTAGTCAGCAACGCCATCTTGATTGGGATCAAAAAAAGCAGAGACCGGACGGCCTTGATCGTACAACACAGCGGTATTAATCAGCGTATCGCCATTATCATCATCGAATACGATGCCATCGAAAGCATTCAACTGTTCGGCAATATGCTGCCTGGCAGCGGCAGACCCTACTAAGCTTGACAATTCAAGTATATGCTCTGCAAAAAACACCGGAGCAGCTCCCTTTCCTTGCAAAAAAGGCTCGTAACCGTGCGCCTTTACCGCAAAAAACTCCTGCACAGCCGTTTGCTCATCAATAACACCGAACCGCAGCTCAGCTAAGATAGCGGCAAGCTGGGTATATATATCAGATTGAACGACTTTATCTTCTATAATACGTGCCGCATGCATGTTTCTGTAAACTTTTAAGCGTCGGGTATTCTCGCGCGGGTTAGAATCGTACGGACACGCATACACCGCCAAAGACGGGTCTTTATCAAGCCACGTATACAATCTTTTGATTATTGCCTGCGCAAGCTTTTTTGACCCAGCCGTCTTTTGTCTTTTGCGCTCTTGCAAAAAAAAGAGCTTAGGGAACCTAACATCAAAGCTCCAGCGATCCAAGGCTCCGTCAATAATCGCCTGCGCCTTTTCGCCGCGCCCCAGTCCGTATAATGCCGTTGCCATGTACAAATCATTATCAGCAGAAGGGTATACCAAGGGCTCCAAAAGCTGCAAAGCTTCCTGGAAACGACCCGTCTCCACGTACAGCCGTCCCAAAAGCGTATACGCATCTTCTTCGTTAAAAAACTGCCAGCGATACCCATGCAGCACTGCCTGTTCGGCAGCATGCACACTAACAGCCCGCGTGTGGTGCAGCTCCATTAAGCAGAGCGCCTCTACATAAAAAAAATCAGCAAAAGCCTGATCATACGATTTACCTGCTTCTATACAAGCAAGGGCATCGGGATACGCAGCACTATCATAAAATCGTACTGCTTTTTGCAAATACTCCAGTGCAAAACGGGTATTGACCGCCTGGCTTTTACTATGCTGCGCATACATGAGCGGCATACAAACGAAAAAACACCCCAGCCACAGCCAAACACGTAAACTTTTGCTTGCATCGTTATACATAGCAGTTCCTCCTTGAGCTCATGGTACCGTAAGCCCAATGGTCTTAATTTTATCTTTATCAGCGCAGCATACATACTCTGCGCCTGCTACATGCTTGCTTCTACGATCCAATTCCTATATCCAAGCGGACTGCCGTACAAAGCGCGCACGCCATTATGTTCAACTATTATCGGTAATAATGCACGGGAAAGCGAATCCATTGCCCATTCATTAAAAATTTTTTTAACTATTTTTAATCCACCACTTTTCATTTGAATGCGGTCGCCCGATCTCCTACCGCGTATCATAAAGGGCATCTGTAAAGGACCTATCCCCTCACCGGCATCGTCGATATCCTTGCAAAAGCAGCCGTTGTCTTTTTTATAGACAGAAAAGGCCCCCAGCGGATAGGGGTAGCTGCCACAGCTGCTTACTACTATACAATACTCTTTCCGGCAATACAATGCCTGATACACGCGTTTATCAAATAAAAAAAGAGTCGGCCCGCGGTGCTCTAAGAGTAGCGGCCCCGCATCGATCACCTGTTCTCGTCGCTCCATCGCCGCCATGCGCAGCAAAATGCCCGAAGGCACTCGCTCCTGGACACGCAGCAGAATACAAGCCCTTTCAAGCATACGCAATCTGAACGAAGCAGGCAACGTATAAAAAAAAGCGCTTGAAAGTGAAAGAGATTGCAATTTACCACGCTGCCAATGAGCACCGGCAAGAGAGCCACTGATTTGCTGAGCCGCAAAAGCCTTTTGCCGCGCTTGTAGCTCAGAATCACACGTCGCCGCATCCAGCTGTATCTTACACAGCGTTTTATCAAGGCCAGGCTGCCACGCGCCAAAAGCTGCTGTCAACGCAGGAAACACAAAATGACGGATACGGTTTCGCAAATACACATCATGTGCATTGGTGGAATCTTCGCGCCATACTATCCCTTCTTCCGCTAAAAACGCTTCAAGCCGCATCCGGTCAACCGTAATAAGCGGCCGCACATACTTGCCGCGCCTCATCGCCATCTTTTTCAACGCGCCAGGCCCCGCCCCTTGGAACAAGCGCATCAAAACTGTTTCGTATACATCATTGCGGTTATGTGCGGTAAGTATAAAATCGGCATGGACAGCAGCCGCCCGCAGCTCCAACGCCTGATACCGAAGAAAGCGCGCCGCATCTTCCACACCACGTTTTCTTTTTGCAGCACACTGCGCCACTGCCAAAGGCGGCAAAGTTTCAACATAGCACGGCAATGTATACTTTTTGCATAAATCACAGACAAAAGCAGCATCAGCGGCGCTTTCATTTTCCTCTCGAATATTATGATTCACGGTAACTACCGAAAGCGTATACTGAAACGAAGCTTGTAATTTATATAGCAACAGCAACAGTGCAGTAGAATCCGCCCCGCCAGAACAAGCCAAAAGCAAATGATAAGAAGAATGATGTAAGAAAGATTGTATATTAGAAGAAACTTCTTGAAGAAGTGAACGAGACTGCATACTCACTACTGAACTCCACCGAGGAGCCGTAATACCATTAACAACCTCGCCACAGAACAGCGCGCGTATACCTCAGGCTCTCTACAACGAGATACAGCGCGTAATAGCTCGCCCTGCATGTCCTTAAAAGATATTGCAGCCGACCTCAATCCCCTTCATTTTGCCGCAAAAAGCAAGAGGCATTGAACCCGCCGCACGACTAACATGCAAGCGTTAAGCTTACATGTTATAAAACACAGTTAAGCTTCCTCTGTAGCGGCTGCATCCTTAGACACAGGCACATCCGATTTAGTAAACTTAACAATAGCCACCGCTAAATCCATATCGGAGAGCACCTTTACACCCTCGGCAACCTGAATATCCCGTACGTGAATTACTTCATTTGCCCCGAGATTAGAAACATCAACAACAACGCGCTCCGGTAAGTCACGAGGCAAACATTCAACTTCGATTTCCGTTACACCCGTTTCAAGCACTGCGCCCTGTCGACACGCTTCTGGTGAACCGATTAGCCTAATCTGTATCTTTGTCCGTAAGGTTTTACCTCTTTCAACTGCATAAAAATCAACATGATAAACCTCATCTTTCGCAATATCATATTGATAATCTTTTATAAATGCATCGAATGACTCAGTGTCACTTAATTTTACCGTTATAAGCGTACTTTCAGTAACCGTTTTAAATAATTTTCTAAATTCAGGATATGGAACATCAATCGCAGTTGCGTGGCCTTTACGATCATACACAACAGCGGGCAAACGGCCTGCGCTCCGACAGCGTGCAGATGCTGCTTTTCCAAATGCAGTCCGACGGCTTCCAATCAACACTCTTTCTTCCATAATATAGAGAACTCCTTTGCAAATGAGTACACGCTTGAATCGTTATTTTACATAGACCGGATCGCGAAAAACCGGTTTAAAACTGGGACGGTAGGATTCGAACCTACGGAATGACGGCACCAAAAGCCGTTGG
>JBQNBR010000085.1:0-7727 GCA_052169815.1 Treponema sp. | reverse complement strand
GCCTAACCGGTTCCGCTTAGGCAAGCGGGGGATACCATCTCTCTTCCTTGAACAGGATTATCAAAAAAATACATTGACAGAATATACAATTCGCGTCAGAATATTGAGATATTATGTTAGTTAGATATAAACAAAATGGGGTAGGTAAACAGATAAAAAAAGCGCTCGTATATACCAAGGCAGAGCATACCATAGATTCAAAAAAAGTAGATACTGAAGCGTTGCGTATTGTATGTAACTTGCAGCATGCTGGTTATGAAGCTTATATCGTAGGCGGTGCAGTGCGGGATTTACTCATTGGCAAAACACCCAAGGATTTTGATATTGTAACTGCTGCAGAACCGACTCGTATCCGAAAGATTTTCAAAAATTCCCGCATTATCGGCAAAAGATTTCGCCTTGTACATGTTTTTTTTGGGGAAAAAATATACGAAGTTTCTACGTTCCGGTCTATAACACAAGGCACTACCGGTAATGTTTTTGGCACTATAGAAGAGGATGTATTACGCCGAGATTTCACGTTTAACGCCTTGTACTATGACCCTATTAGGGGTATTGTCATCGATTATGTAGGCGGTATACGCGATATTAAAAAGAAACGATTACGTGCAATCATCGGACTTTCTTCTATTTTTATTGAGGATCCTGTCCGTATGCTACGTGCAATAAAGTATGCCACTATCACCCACGCTGCTATTCCTTTTTTGCTTCGCTGTCGTATTCATTATGATGCCTCGCTACTAGAATACGTTTCTGCCTCCCGTTTAACCGAGGAAATTAATAAAATACTGATGAGCGGTTTTGCGCATGATACATTTGCATTGCTGATACATTATAATTTATTTTTGTATTTACAGCCTTCTGCATTTGCATTTTTGGAAGATTATCCGAGCTTTTACGCTTCATACTTTCAAAGTATGCGTGAACTTGATATGTTAATGGCAACCGGTAGCATTCAGCGGCAAGGAGACGCCTTGGTGTACCTGATCCGTGATTTTTTACACTTAATTACTGATTGGAAAGGGCAGCCGCGTGCAGTGTATAAACGTGTTTATAATGATTGCCGTCATTTTGTACTCCCGATGAATCCGCAACGTATAGAACTTGAATATGCGGTAAAATATTGTTTACGTCAAGGTGGCCTTGATATGAGATTATTGCGTCCGAATAAAGTGAAGGAAGGGGCAAGTATTTCGTATAGTTTACAAAAAACAGCTCAGCAAGGCAGCGGCCGGTCGTTTAAAAGAAAAAGAAACCATAGTAGCAGTTCAGTACTATCAAAGCTCGACACCTAAAATGCAGCAGATAGTATAGTGAAAACGATTCATGTGTTGAAAAGAGGATTGACTTTTTTTTGGCTTTCAAGTAGACTGTTTAAGTTATATGCGGCGGTGGTGGAATTGGTAGACACGCCAGCTTGAGGTGCTGGTGCCGTGAGGCGTGCTGGTTCAAGTCCAGTTCGCCGCATTACAGAACCCTACATTGAAATGAAACTTCAATGTAGGGTTTTTTGTAGCTTCAGCTTCATGTATGTCATCTTCTATTGAATTTATAAACCTTTCTGCTCTCTTTTAAAGAATAACCGCCTCTGACGCAGAGCGTGGGGTATGAAACGCTTCGCACGAATAAAAAAGCAATAATATATGAATCGCTGTGGAAAAAACTGATTTAGTTTGAACGGAGTGCCTCTCCAGGCATATCAAAAAGATTCAAAATGTGTGATTACTGTAAATCAAGATGGGCCCAGCTGGACTTGAACCGGCGACCCGCGGATTATGAGTCCGCTGCTCTAACCAACTGAGCTATAGGCCCTATTAAGAAATAGTAGTATACTCTTTTTTTATTTTTTTGTCAATTAAAAATGAAAACAAATCCAGGGCTTCAGCATGAAAAAAGCATCTAACGCATTTGCCTCGAACTACTTCTGAAATGTAAGTTGTCGACCATGTTGCGCATTACACTTCAAAGGAACCTGCTTTAGAAACAGCAATTTCCGCACCCGGTTTACTATTAGAGGCGTTGCATAAAATCGGTAAAAAACAGTACAATAGTGTTCCTATTTAGGAAGGAGTGATTATGCGGAAATATTTTATTGCGGGCAATTGGAAAATGCACAAAACCCAAGCTGAAGCAGTTGCATTAGCGAAAGCGGTAGTGGCGGCAGTGAAAGATGGTGAATATAAATATATGATAGCTCCGTCTTTTACTGCGCTTGATGCAGTGGCTCAGATAACAAAAGGCACTAATGTGCTACTTGGTGCTCAGAATATGTCCACTGATGAGCAAGGGGCGCATACTGGTGAAGTTTCTGTGCTGCAGCTTAAAGATTGCGGGGTGCAGGTGGTGATAATCGGGCATTCAGAGCGTCGGCATATATACGGTGAAACGGATAGTATGATTAATAAAAAAGTGCAGCTTGCATTGGCACATGGTTTAGAGGTCATCCTTTGTGTGGGAGAATTGTTGGAGGAGCGGGAAAGCGGGAAAGCGGAAGCAGTATGTGAAAAGCAAACGAGGGAAGGGCTTGCTGGCGTCTGTCGCGATGATCTTGCCCGCGTAACGATTGCCTACGAACCGGTATGGGCAATCGGCACAGGCAAAACCGCAACGCCTGAGGATGCCGATGCTATTCACGCCCACATTCGTTCGGTGATCGGTTCGATGTATGGAAACGATGCCGCTGATGCCATAGTAATCCAATATGGAGGTTCTATGAAAGCAGAAAATGCAAAGGCTTTGCTCGCAAAAGCAAATATTGACGGCGGTCTAATAGGAGGCGCTGCGTTAAAAGCTGAAACCTTTGCACCGATTGCCCTTTGTAAATAGGGCGTACCCCTGTATTGGCGCATCGTCAATGCGCTGAACCAATCATCTTTTTGCAGGCTCCGTATTAGCATGATGGAAAAAGTGTGTACATGCTGGCTATGAGCACGGAGCCCGCTTTTCAAACGGTAGGGCTTGTGAGATGTACCGTGGTCCTGCTTTGTTTGTGCTTGACCTATTGTCTTTGTTTTTGATATATTATAAAAATAATTTTGATATATCAAAATTATCGAAAGGAAAAACTATGAAAAACTGGAAAATAGGTATAGTGGTTTTGGCCACGGTGCTGGTTTTAAGCTGCACAAACAAAGACGAACCCAATACTGTTCATGCACATGATCAAAAGCTAAAGGTTACCGTAACGGTTGGAATGATTGCCGATGCTGTAAAGGAAATCGGCGGGGATGCAGTTACGGTCACCGCATTGATGGGTGCTGGTGTTGATCCGCATTTGTATCGAGCAAGTGCAGGGGACATCGCAAAGCTGGAAACGGCTGATTTAATTCTTTTTAACGGACTGCATCTTGAAGCAAAAATGAGCGATGTTTTGAAAAAATTAGCTGAAACGCGCAATACTGCCGCTGTTTCGGAAAGTATCCCGGTAGAAAACCGGCTACCGTTTGGGGATTCGGAATTCGATCCACACGTTTGGTTCGATGTAACGCTGTGGAAATACTCGGTACATGCTATTTATGAAGCGTTGTGTCATGCAGCTCCTGAGAAAAAAGAAGCGTTTACTGAACGGTATAATACGTATGTAAAAAAACTTGATACACTCCATGACTATGTACACAAGCGGGCAGCGGAATTACCGGATACCAAGCGGGTACTCGTTACAGCGCATGATGCGTTTAATTATTTTAGTAAAGCCTATGGGTTTGAGGTACGCGGGCTGCAAGGTGTCAGTACGGTTACCGAAGCAGGGGCTAAAGATGTACAGGATTTGGCTGATTTTATCGCTGAGCGAAAATTGCCTGCAATTTTTATCGAGAGTTCCGTTCCTGAAAAAAATATCAAGGCGCTTCAATCTGCGGTGGTAGCACGTGGATATGAGGTTCGTATCGGCGGAGAGCTTTTTTCGGATGCGATGGGGGATGAAGGTACGTTTGAAGGGACGTATATCGGCATGTTAACCCATAATATAGACACGATTGTGGATGCACTTAAGGAATAATGGCCGCTATGCATAAAGCAGACGGTATCACTCCTCCTGCGGTGTATGTATCGAATTTGACCGTGGCATATCGGCAGAAGCCTGTAGTGGATCATGTTACGATGTGTGTACCGAAGGGAGCAATGGAAGCGGTTGTCGGGCCAAACGGAGCTGGAAAATCTACCTTGTTGAAGGCGATCCTCGGTATTCTACCGTCTGCTTCAGGCGAAATCAAGGTATTTGGCAAGCAGGTGAAGAGCCAGCGTGCCTGTATTGCCTATATTCCGCAGCGCAGCTCGGTTGACTGGGATTTCCCTACTACCGTTTTTGATGTGGTGCTCATGGGCTCTTACGGCAAACTCGGTTGGATGAGGCGGCCCGGTAAACTCGAAAAGGAGCAAACCTACCAAGCGCTTGAAAAAGTCGGTATGACCGCATTTGCTTCACGGCAAATAAGTGAGCTTTCAGGCGGGCAGCAGCAGCGCGTGTTTCTTGCACGGGCACTTGTTCAGGATGCGGAACTCTATTTTATGGATGAACCGTTTCAGGGCGTAGATGCAGCTACGGAGCAAGCAATTGTACGGCTGTTACAAGATTTAAAACAAACGGGAAAAACCCTTTTAGTGGTGCATCATGATTTACAAACGGTAAAAGAATACTTTGATCGCGTGCTTTTATTAAATGTATCTGTAATAAAAGAAGGATCCGTAGAAACGGTATTCACTCAACAAAATATCCAAACAGCATACAGCGGATATATGCCTTCTATAGCTTGAGGAGATATGGATAGTCTCAGAGCATTTTTTGCTGATTATACACTGCGCAATGTTTTTTTAGGTACCATGCTACTTGGTATGGGGTCGGGATTTGTGGGAACGTTTGCCGTTTTACGCAAACAGAGTTTACTCGGCGATGCGGTTGCCCATGCAGCGTTACCAGGGATTGTTATCGCATTTATGATTACTGGCTCAAAAATCAGTTTGCCGTTGCTTGCCGGTGCAGGAATTTCCGGTTTGCTCGGGGCTTTTTTTATCAATTTTATTGTAAACACGTCAAAATTGGATAGCGACTCAGCACAGGCGATTGTACTTGGCGTTTTTTTAGGCTTGGGCATACTCCTTTTAACCTATGTTCAAAAATTTCCGGGCGCTGCAAAAGCCGGTTTGGATAAATTTATTTTTGGACAAGCTGCTACTATTATGCACAGTGATGTGCTGATTATTTTGTATGCTGAATTGCTATCCTTTGCTGTGATGGTTTTGTTTTGGAAAGAATTAAAAATTGCTACTTTCGATAGTGATTTTACCCATTCTATCGGCTTTCAGCCAAAAGTTGTCGAAATGGTTCTGACGGTGCTGATTGTCGTTACTATTGTGATAGGGATTCAATCGGTTGGCGTTATTTTAATGAGCGCACTGTTGATGGCGCCTGCTGCGGCTGCACGGCAATGGACTAATAAATTGAGCCTAATGAGTGCCCTTGCTGCTTGCTTTGGCGCAGTGTCCGGTATTGGCGGGTCTGTGATATCTTCTCAGGTTGAGAAATTGCCTACCGGGCCGGTTATTGTATGCTTTTTAACGGCTATTGTATTGATTTCACTAGTGTTGAGCCCTACGCGCGGTCTTTTACATAAGTTGCTGATACAATACCAGCTTAAGCGTGCTTAGAGCTACCCCTATGAACCTGGAAATTATTATCATCGCCATTATCGTATCGTCTGCCTGTGCTCTGTGCGGGGTGTTTTTGGTTTTAAGAAAAATGTCTTTAATGGGGGATGCAATCAGCCATTCGATTTTAATCGGTATTGTGCTCGGTTTTTTTATCAGTAAAAGTTTTACGTCAATAGTGCCGTTACTTGGAGCGCTTATCGCAGGGATTGGCTCTGTGCTTCTCACTGAAATACTGCAAAAAACCAAGTTAATCAAAAATGATGCGGCGATTGGCTTGGTGTTTCCCTTTTTATTCAGCGTAGGCGTTATCTTGGTGTCGTTATACGCTGGTAATGTGCATTTGGATACCGATTCTGTTTTGCTGGGAGAGATTGCCTTTGCACCGTTTGACCGAGTGAGCATAGCTCACTTTTCGCTACCGAGAAGTTTAGTGCAAATGGGTGTGATTTTAGTCTTTGATCTGATTTTTATCGTATTGTTTTTTAAGGAATTAAAGCTTACCACCTTTGACCCCGTTTTTGCGGCGCTGTCAGGTTTTGCTCCCGCCAAAGTACACTATGCGTTGATGTTTGCAGTAACGCTAACCTGTGTTGGTGCTTTTGATTCTGCAGGTGCGGTGCTGGTTACTGCGTTAATGATTGCTCCTGCGGCTGCAGCCGTGTTACTTACCAATAACTTATGGCATGCGCTTTGTACGGCGGTTATTATTGCGAGTATCTGTTCTGTAACAGGGTTTTATCTTGCAGTCAAGCTAGACGGCAGCATAGCAGGCGCAATAGCCGTTATGACCGGCGTGGTATTTGTACTGATATATTTATTTTCACCAAAGCAGGGCGTTATTGTCCGGCAGGTGCAAAAACGGAAGCTCAAAACTTCGCTGCAGCTCTTTTGACAAATCAGCTATTTCTTCTTATACTAAACTTATTCTGAAACGGGCGTTTCTGAAGCAGGTTTAGTTTTTTAGATTGTATTTGCCTCGCGATTATATATGTACGGTATGGAGAATACGATGTCATTGCTTTCCGAAATAGCGGCTGAAAACTACTTAAAAGCTATCGTAAAATATTTATCCGATACTAATAGTACGCTTATTACCAACGGTGAAATAGCACGGCTTTTGCAAGTAACGCCGGGCACTGCAACTGCTATGGCAAAAAAATTAGAAAAAGACGGCTATTTAACATACAAAAGTCATGCAGGGTGCTCTCTTACTCAAAAAGGTAAACGGTATGGACTCAATATCGTGCGGCGGCATCGGCTTATCGAGACGTTTTTGCATAGAACCTTGCAGATGGATTGGAAAGATATTCATGACGAGGCAGAGCACATTGAGCATGCGGTTTCTGATACGCTGATCGATCGGATTGATTCTTATTTAGGATACCCTGAACGCGATCCGCATGGCGCAATCATCCCAAAAAAAAATCAAACTGAATATATAGAGCCTGATTTTGTATTGGCGAAGGGAGAATGCGGAACGGAATACCGTATTATGCGGCTTACCGGCTCTCAGCCTCAATTCAGCTATTATGAAAAAATGCAGTTGCACCTCGGCACTATCGTTACGATACTCACTAAAAATGATGCTAGTGGTTTGGCAGAAATCATGGTGAATGGAAAGCAGATACCGTGTTCTATCTTGATTTTGGACCATATTTTTGTGGAAAAACTGACTATCTAAACATGTTCGATAACTGGAGCAGAAAAATAGAATACAAAAGTATCCGGATACAGCTTGCATTATCATGTCGTATGACATATAAGCTCACTATTGTTCTTTATAAGAAGGAGCATGGACAAATATGAAAAATTTCCCTCCCTATGCAATGGGAAGGTACGGAAATCAATTTTTGAAAAATAATACCGCAATCGAATGCGTTCTATGATGTTTTTAGAAAAAAAATAGGATGTTTTCTAACATTTTTCTCATATTTTTAGCTTTAAAATCTGTGAAAAGGGCAAAAATTGATTTCCCTGATGGGAAGGCGATTTGACGGTTCGTCTACCGGTTACCGGAAGTGATGAGATTACCAAATGAGCCAGTATCAATTGGTAATGGCTCATTAGCACTTAGAGTAAAC
>JBQNBR010000084.1:0-7767 GCA_052169815.1 Treponema sp. | reverse complement strand
CTTTCTTTGTCCCAAACGGTGGGTTCGTTAGTACTACGTCGTAGCCGGTCATTGCCTTACCGCTTTCGCTCAATGTGTCGCCGTATACAATTTTTCCTTCAATATTGTGGAGCATGGCGTTCATCAACGCTAAACGGTGTGTTTCGTGTACCAGCTCACCGCCGGTAAACGCTTCTTTTACTTGGAATGCAGCATCCTTTTCGTTCAAGTCGCAGTAGTCGTCGGTAAGACTTTTTACATATCGGTCGGCGCTAATCATAAACCCGAATGTTCCGCACGCAGGGTCGTTGCAGCGTTCTCCTACTTGTGGCGCGGTAAGGCGTGTCATCATATCAATTAAAACACGCGGAGTAAAATATTGTCCCGCTCCGCTTTTCTTTTCGTTCGCATTTTTTTCGAGCAGCCCTTCATAAAGATTGCCGAGACCTTCCTCCTTTGCGGAATACCAGTCCAGTTCATCGATAGACTTAATAATTTTTTCAAGGTTTTTCGGCTCGTCGATATTGGAACTAGCCCCCTGATAAATCTCGCGCACACGCCCCTTTGTGTTTTCACCGAGATATGTCAGCAGTTCTTTGTAGAACTTCTTTAATGCAATGCCGCTGTAAGAAACAAGTGTATCCCAGCGATAGTTTTTCGGCAAAGTGTTTTCCGTTTTTGTCTCCTTTGCCATTTTTAAGAAAAGGATATAGGTCAGCTCCGTAACATACTGATGATAGGTGATCCCATCATCCCGCAAAATATTGCATAAATTCCACAATTTTGAAACGATTTCTTGATTTGTCATGCTGTATGCTCCGTATTATGCGACTTTGTCTTCATACAAGTAGGTATTCAATTCACGCACGATTGCAGTGAGCGAGCCTGAAAAAATTTTGTTTATTTTTGAAAAGCCTCCTTGTGTACGCCATGCGGTAAATTCATCAAAGGTTTGAACATTTAAAACGGATTCGTTGATGAGATATTTTTCTATGCGGTCAATCCACTTCTTTTCGCTCGCGGTAAAATTATGAGCTTTGCAGAGTTTTTTAACGGCGTTGCGAATCCGCTCTTCGTGCGACACAAGGGGACTGCCGATAGCATAACTGCGAATAAGCGTGATAATATCCGCAGCGCATTCTTCCTTTGTCAGCTGCGTAATAGCGGTATTGAGCCGCGTTCGATTAAAACCGTTTGCATCAAGCGTCATACTCACACTGCGCAAGCCGGCAAGGGTAAGATCGGCAGGACGGGTACAGATTATGTCAAGCGCTTCAATCTTATCGCGGTTTGTTTTTATATACTGAGAAAAACTTTCCAGATAGTCTTTCGGTTCTTGTCCTTTTCCATAGCCCCGTGTTACTTCACGCACTTCATCCGGCTTGTCGCTTATCGGTAGATAGTAGCCGGTTGACCGCTGTTCCTTGAATGCATCGAATGCTCTTCGTTTTTCTAAAAACAAATCCCGGCACGCTTCTTCACTATGCTTTCGCCGTTCTTTTACACCGGTAATAAAATGTTCGATACTGTCGTAATTCGATGTAACGGTAAAAAAGTTTAATTGCTTTTGATCCATGCGGAACTTTGCGCGTTGAAGCTTTGCGATAATCTGATCATTTATGTATGCAATATGTTCGCTATCTGTTACCGCTTTGTATCCCTCTAAGAGTTCATCAAACGTAATACTTGGATTTGATACCGTCGGCTTCATTGAAGAAACTTCGTTCAGGTAACTGTATAAATCAACCGCATCATAAATTTCAAAATGGGTTTTATTTATTTGGGGGCACAAACGAGTTGCACGTCCCAGCATTTGTTCGTACAGAATACGGGATTTGATGCGGCGCATAAAAACAATCTTAGTAATTTCCGGCACATCAATTCCGGTAGAAAGCAAATCAACGGTTACGGCAATGGTCGGATAGTGCTCATTCTTAAACCGCTTAATCGCATTTTGTACACGTCCTTTGTCACCGATTGCATACGTGATTTTTTCTATTGCCGATGCAGTGATGCCTTGCGGTGCATATATATCGCGCAGCTGTTTGACAATCTCATCCGCATGGCGGTCGCTTACGGCAAAGATGAGTGTCTTTTCTTCACCTTCGGGATCTATGCGCTGTGCAAGCTCGGTAAGAACCGCCTCATTGAAGGACGGGGTAATAACCTTTTTGTTGAAGTCTTCTACATCAAAATTCAGTTCATCTTCAAGCTCTTCCGGATTTAAAAGCTCCTTGGTTACAGGATTATAACGGGCTAATCTTTCTCCTTTTTGATGATGAATACCGTGTTGATTCAGTTCCGTTTTGATGCTGTAAGGCGCATCGTAATCTACCAGATACCCGTCTATTACCGCTTCCCGATATGAATAGGTGAATACCGCATTTCCAAAAATCTGCGTAGTGTGCAACGCCGGAGTTGCGGTCAACCCTATTCTGACTGCATCAAAATATTCAATCACTTTTTTATATTTGCTGATAAAGTCATTTTGATCGCGGTACAACAGTTCTGCGTCGCTCAGCTCGCGGTCAAGCGTATATCCGCGGTGCGCTTCATCGATAATGATACAGTCAAAGTCTCCTGAAGAAGGGATGCGGTCTTTCTCTTCGCTCATGATGCGGGAAATCATTCCCTGCACGGTGGCAACTTGCACGCGGGTTTCTGTCGCAAGATCTATGTCATCGAGGGTGTTGATAGTGTAAATGTTATTCAGCGGCTGCAAGTCCTCAAGTTTTACATCATTAAAAACATCTTGCGCTTGTTCACCTAAAGCCGTGCGGTCTACCAAAAAGAGAATGCGGCGGAAACGGCCGGTTTTTAAGAACCGGTAAACCATGCCCAAGACGGTACGGGTTTTGCCGGTGCCGGTCGCCATTGCGAGCAAAATCTGTCGCTGCCCGTTTACCACGGCATGTTCTACCGCTTCAACTGCCGAAAGCTGATAATGGCGGAGGTTCAATCCGTCAGGGTCGCGCAAAAAATCATACGGCAAATTTTCCAGTGCGCGATCGGCTTCATCAATATTCTGACGGAATTTTGCCAGTAAGTCTTCGGGGCTATACCATCCGTGCAGTGCAATCGGCGTATTTGTTTTATTCCGTAAATCCTGAAACCAAATCCCGGACTCCGTTTCTATTTGCTTTAAATACGGGCGGCCGTTTGTTGCAAAGATAAACGGTACTTTGTACCCGTACCACATACCTAAACAGCATTTTTCATCTTCGACCGTTATGTGTTGCGCATATTCACGGCATTGATTATCGATGATTGCATACACGTTTTTTGCGTACGGTTTTGCTTCTACAATACCGATGGGCTGTTCGTCGACAAAAAGTGCATAGTCTGCATGCGCGGTTGTTGTTTTTCCCGATGCGACCGGCCATTCCGCAATCGCCAGTTTTCTTCCTTTTTGCGGACGGACATCTTTTGCGTAACGGAGGTTTTCCGTATCCGCTTCCCAGCCGACTTTTCTCAGCTGTTCGTCAATAAGTGCGCGAGTTTCCGCTTCGGTCAGTTTTGTCTTTGCGAGTGCTTGAGCGGATGTGTTTTGCCGTTCCTGTTTTGATCGAGCGCTTTGCGGGGTAAGAGCCGATACGGTCGCACGGGCGTTCCGTTCTTTTTCTATTTCCGCTTCAAGCGCTTGCAGCTTTTTCTCTCGTTCAGCTATCAACGCTTCTTGTTCGGCAATGGTTGCCGCCGCATGTTCAAGTTCGATTTTTTGTTCTTCAATTTTCTTTTCCTGATTCCGAACAAGCGGCATTATATTGATTTTACGTTTCGGCGGTTCAGGATTTATAAACGGCTGTGCAGCAAATGAGCTATCGCCATACGTCTGCATAAACCACACGGCAATATGATGGGCAAAACGGAGTACCAACAAGGCGTCTTGCTCGGTAGCATCATTTTCATGCGCGGCAGTGTTCCGTTTGATACGGACTTGATTAATCCATTGGTTTACATCATACGGAATAAGCCCCTCGTTTTTGAGGATTCTTGTACGGTTAAAATGATTATTTTCTTTTACATCTATCGGCTCCGGAATATGTTCGATACGCATCATTTCGCGTACCATCAGTTCTACAAATAATCCGGATTTATTCTTACTTGATGCGGGATCGGAATATGCGTAATGTTCTGCAAATTCCATCGTTTTCGCAAAATCCGGCCAATACGTCTGTAAAAAAGTAAAATTTCCCATAACCAACTTCTCAGAGCCAACACTATCGGAAGTATTATACCACAAGTTTACGGATTTTGGCAGCGTACTTTTTTCGGGCTAATACCATGAACCGATTTCATTTCTATAGTAGACCTGTTCTGAAACTGAAGTTTCAGAACAGTTCTACTATAGATTATTTTTGCTTCTTTATAGAAGAGAGGATAAACCCTGCACAATCACCAACTAAGGCTATACAAAAAAAGAAAATAACTATATAAAAGGGGTTATACGGTATTTGAATTGCTGCCGGTACAAGGCAGCTGAAAAAAAATTATCGACGGGGAGCAATACATGGGAAAGGCTGTCTTTGCAGGATCCTTTGATCCGCCGACCTTTGGACATTTAAACATTATTGAGCGAGCTCAAACTCTTTTTGATGAATTACACGTGGTCATTGCAGTAAATCACAGCAAAACAACACTCTTTTCAAATAAAGAGCGGCTTACTATTTTGCAGGAACTATCAGTGAACTGGAAAAACGTACATGTTCAGCTATGGGATTCCCTCATTGTAAAATATGCACAAAAAGTCGATGCGCATACCCTTATCCGCGGCATACGAAATGTCGCAGATTTTTCTTACGAGTACGATCTCGCTATGATGAACAAAGAGCTATTACCTAAAATTGATACAGTGTTTTTGGTGCCAGATCCTCAATTCTTTGTATTACGATCGAGCGCCATTAAAGAACTAGCTGCACTTGGCGGAGATATCTCAAAAATGGTACCACCTATAGTAGAAAAAATACTAAAAGAGAAAATCAACAAGCTGTATACAGAGGGGAAGCTGCCCCCCTGTATAAACTAACGGGAACCGCTAAAAACCTCAGTTTTTAGCGCTACCCAATTATAGCCGCGAAAGGATAAAAGCATAGTTGAATGCCACATCTTTTAGGCGGCCGTAACGTCCAGTTGCGCCACCATGGCCGGATTCCATATTCATATGCAGCAACAAAATATTATTATCCGTTTTAAGTGCGCGTAACTTTGCGGTATACTTTGCCGGTTCATGGAATAACACCTGTGAATCGTTAATACCTCCTGTTACCAGCATGTTGGGATACTGTTTTGCCTCAATATTATCGTATGGAGAATAGGAAAGCATATAGCGATAATACGCTTCTTCATGAGGGTTCCCCCACTCTTCGTATTCACCAGTAGTAAGCGGCAGCGTATCGTCAAGCATAGTAGTAACAACATCTACAAAAGGAACTTGTGCTATAACCGTATGAAAAAGATCAGGCCGCATATTGGTTACAGCTCCCATTAACAAACCGCCTGCACTGCCACCCATGATGGCTAATTTATCAGAAGAAGTATACTTTTTGTTGATTAAATATTCGCTACAAGCAATAAAATCGGTAAAAGTGTTCTTCTTTTTCAGCAATTTACCATCTTCATACCAGCGTTCCCCCAGCTCACGCCCGCCCCGTATTTGCGCAATCGCATACACAAAGCCTCTATCAATCAAGCTGTACGCTGTTGAGCTAAAATTGGCATCAGAACTAATTCCATAACTCCCGTAGCCATAAAGTAAAGCAGGAGCAGAACCATCGAGCTTCAAGCCCTTTTTATATACAACAGCAATCGGGACCTTTACTCCGTCAGATGCTTCTGCCCATAACCGTTCTACCGTATAGTTATCGGGATTAAAGCCACTGGGGATTTCTTGCTCCTTTAATTTTTCTGTTTTACCGGTTTTAAGGTTGTACTCATACAACGTCTGCGGTCGGTTAAGGGAGTTATACACATAACGGAAGGTTTCTGCATCATACTCAGGATTTCCAATTAAAGCAGTGTTATACACCGGTTCAGGGAAAGAAATATGTTTTTCCGTACTGTCCTTTAGATTAAGTGCTTTCATCTCAATCAATCCATCCTTGCGCAATTCCAAAACAAGATAGTCTTTGAGTATCTCAAGGGATTCAATGCGGACATCGACATCATGAGGCACAACCTCTTGCCAATTTGACATATGTTCAAACCCGGTACGAGGAGCTTTATACACTTTACCATTGAGGCAAGTATCATCTTTATATAAAATATAAAAACAATCCTTATGCGCCACAATCGAATACTCAACCCCCTGTGTGCGCGGTTTGAAAACTTTAAAGCTTTCAAACGGAGAATCAGCAGAAACTAACTGACCTTCCGAAGTAGTAGAACTTGCGCTATAAATACTGATAAATTGACGGCTCTTTTCAGCGCCTACATACACTGAAAAACGAGCATCTTTTTCTTCATACACGAGCTCCTCTTTACCATCGGAGAGACTGCTACGGTATACTTTTGCAGAACGGAGCGTATCATCAATAACACTATAGAAAATCGTCTTACTGTCATTTGCCCACGCAGCGGAAGAAACACCTGCCTTAGTAAAAGATAGATCATTTCCCGTCGTCAGATCACGTATGTGCATAGTAAACTCTGCAAAGGAACCGGTCTCGTTATAGGAATAGATCGCTTTCGTATTATCAGGGCTCACTTGATATCGTTTAAAAATAAAAGCATTTTTACCTTCGGCCATGCTATTCACGTCAAAAAGAATTTCCTCTTTTGCAGTGAGTGCACCTTTTTTACGGCAAAAAGTACGATACTGCTTTCCTTTTTCAGCACGGCTATAATAATAGTAACCATTCTCCCATACGGGATAACTTTCGTCATCTTCTTTTATGCGGCCAAGCATCTCATGGTATAAGGTGTCTTGCAGCTTTTGCGTAGAGGCCATCACCTGAGCCGTATACGCATTCTCAGCTTTAAGATAATCAATTACTTCCGGATTATTTTTATCTTTTAACCAGTAGTAATTATCAATCCGTTTATTACCGAACTTAGAAAAAGTTTCTGGCTGCACCTTGGCTTGAGGTGGCGAACTAAAATCAGATTGCCGTAGCTGAGCCGTTTTTAGCGATTCCGTTTGGCAACCCGTAAAAGCAGATAAGCCTGCCGTAAGTATGGCAGGCAATAATACCGTTGCATGATTAGTTTTCATTGACATAGTATTGCTCCTTTTATTGTTATTAGACCTGTTCTGAAACGTAAGTTATCGAACAGGTCTATTCTACCATACCTTTTGGCATGATACCGTATAAAATAGCACAGATACGAAAACGTCTCAATATTGTTTTTATATTTTATCAGGGCTTCTAGCTGTGAAAATAATACTGGAGAGACCAGTAGGCTCGTCTAGCGTTTGGCTTTCTGCCAACCGCTAGCCTGTCGAGTTTTGAAGCGCATACGCTTCAAAACATCGCCTTAGAATAGAAATAAATACCCAAAATTTAAAGCAATGTTTTTGCGCAAGCAAAAACTTGCAGGCAGGAACAAAGCCATCAGGCTTGTTCCTGACAGATATGCCTTTCGCCTGAAGCAAACGTGATGTTTTTGAGCCGATAGGCCTGTCTAGCGGTTTGCTTTCAGCAAACTGCTAGACAGGCTTTACCCGCAACTGAGATACTCTGACAGGCTCAAGAGGGGTTCCTATGATGCCATTTGTGTCTTTCTTTTACCACAATAACTGTTTTAGTATCTGCTCACAGCTAGAGACCCTGTATGTTTTATAAAGGCTAT
>JBQNBR010000083.1:0-8280 GCA_052169815.1 Treponema sp. | reverse complement strand
CTCCTATAAAAACTTTTGCAGGAAATATCAATTTCCGAAAAAGTTTTTAGCCGTGCGCGTAGCGCGCACCTGTAAAAATTTAAGTTTGCATACGCAAACTTGAGATAAAAAGCGGCGGCGATATTTTAGCCGGCGTTTTTTATCGTAACTCCTTAAAGTTAATTTCGTTTACTCACGCAGAGTATTTAATACCTCGCGGTTTCTTGAAACATAATAAAGGGTACTAAAGTCGACTGCAACCATTTTATAGAACATACTGCGTTCAAGGACAAAGGTGTTGCTTCGACTTTTCCATTCCGACTGTTCGACTTGATACTTACTTTACCGCTATCCTGTTTTTCTCAAGCCGTGCGCACATTGTGCGTCACCAGTTTTTATCGTGCTTCCTATCATATTATTTTCGTCTATTTGTGCGAAGAGGGAATATGCACCGTTTCTCGGCAACACTCTGCGTCAAGGTTGATGCTTCGTGTGGAGGGGGGGCTGGAGATTGTTCCCATATTTCTTGATTTTATCGAAATGAAGTGTCAGGAGTTCTTTTGAATATACCTTTTCTTCTGTTGAATCCCTGACCTCTTTCCAAAGAATAGATGCTACTTTCAACTTGTCGGAATAGCCGGCGCTGCATTCATCTGAACAAAAATCTTTCAAAAAACGATTCCATTGGCAAACAGAATGATCATACCGAGCATAATCCGATTCTCCGTAGTATACGTTCAGCATATCTTGAATTGTAAAGTTCAAATCTTTTTCGCTTTTAACTTTTCTCCAAGCCGCAGCCATATCGGCAGTAAACTTAAATGGGGAAACTCCTGTTAAACGGGAAAAATACGCTCTGAATTTTGAATTGAAAGAAAATCCGCAGTCAAGTAATGGTGTGTCTAAGGTTACATCATCTTGATTATTCTTGGGAGGGGTTTGAAGTAATTTTATGCCCTTCAATCTTATTACCTGCAAAATATTGTTGAATAATACGGTTCAGTTCCTGCTTCGTCCCTCTATATTCCAATCCCATTGATTTGCATATTTGCGCAAGTTCTTCACGATACCAATAATATTTATTGAATTCTTCGAACGATTTTATGCCGTTAAAATCAGGTCTTTTTTCTACCAAGTTTTCACCCCATAATCGATATTTTAGACGGTCCTTTTTATCATAACTTCTATAAAAGTTTTAACTGTGCAGAGAATTTAATCCTCCGCGGCTTCTTGAAACATAATAAAGGGGACTAAAGTCGACTGCAACCATTTTATAGAATACAGAGAGTTTTGCGTCGAGATTGTTGCTTCGACTTTTCCATTCCGACCGTTCGACTTGATACTTACTTTACCGCTACCCTGTTTTTCTCAAGCCGTGCACTGACATCTTTCATCAGCGAACCGACGCCCGAATAGTGCACGGAAAGCCCTTCGCCGAGTGTCGAGTTCGGAGCGAGCTTTGCAATTGCCGTCAAACTTTGCCCGAAACGTCCGCCGCCGTGAGAACAAAACGGCAAAATCCGCTTGCCGGAAAAATCGTAGCTTTCAAGCAGCGTGGCAATCGGCATCGGAATGGATGCCCACCAGTTCGGATAGCCGAGCATTATCGTATCGTAGCGGTCAAAGCCGACAATCTTCGTTTTGAGTGCGGGGCGTTCCTGCTTATGCTGATCCCGCTGCGCTTCGTTCAGGACGGTGTTGTAGTTCGTCGAATACGGCTTAACCAATTCAAGCTCGATCATATCAAACCCCGTCTGCTTTTGAATTTCGCGGGCAACTCCGCGTGTGTTACCGCCCCAGGAAAAGAACACAATAAGCGTTTTTTTATCTGAAGAAGATGAAGCGGCGCGCGCCCCTGCTGCAAAAGCGCTTTCGGCGGCTTCCTTTGTCGTTACCGTATCTTTTACACTGTCATCTGCATTCGTTACCAGCCGGATACCGACATTGTACGCGCGGCTTGCTTGCGGAGCTGCAGCACGATATGCGCTGCGCAGGTTTTTACCGAAGTCATTCCAGCCGCCGCCTCGGTTTACACGCCGAGTTCCGCTTACCGCTCCTGCAGGGTTGGTTTGAGATGCCATTCCGTAATCGCCGTAGTAGTCGAAACACCATTCGCCGACGTTGCCGTACATATCGTATAAGCCGTTAGGATTCGGCGCAAAACTTCCGACGTTGACGGTTGTTGCGCGGTAAATGCCGGGACGGGTTTCAAGAGCCTCGTTGTGAAAATAGTTTTGTTCGATTTGATACGGGTAGTGTCCGTAAAAGTTGACGCTGTCGGCGCCCGGTATTTTTTTTGTGTAAAACGGTGTTGTAGTACCGGCGCGGCACGCATACTCCCACTCGGCTTCGGTCGGCAGGCGGTAGCCGTTTGCTGAGCGGTTCCACGACACAGTCTTTTTATCCGCACTGACCGTGTATACAGGGGTGCGCCCGTCCCGCCTGCTCAGCGCATTGCAAAACTCTATCGCTTCAAGCCACGATACGTTTTCCACCGGCAAATTGCCGCCTGAAAAATTGGAAGGGTTGGTGCCGGTAACGCTTTGGAACAGTTTTTGCGTTACTTCGTACTTGCTCATATAAAAGGAAGAAACCGTTACGCGGTGCTGAACTTCGTCGGCACCCCGCCAGTCTTCGCTTGCAGGGCTTCCCATCATAAAGGAGCCTCCCTTTATCAAAACAAAGTCGGCGTTAGGTGCGGAAAACTGTACGGCGTTTGCTGCACAAAATCCCTCGCCATAATCAACCGTAAAAGAGTTGTTTTTTTCATCGTTGCCTCCTTGCAAAACCTATTCTGCCCGTTCAAACGTAACTTTTGTCGTTCCCAGTCCCGACAAAAACGAAACATCATCGTCCGTGTGTCCAATCGCCTGCTGTTCAAAAATCTCCCCGTTTTATTTGTACAAAATGACAAGAGTCCCGCGCGGCTGCCAATAAGAAATATCGCCGATGCGGTATCCGGTATTTTTTGCTTGTGAGGCAGGCAGACTTCCCGCACCCATACGCTACCACAGTTCCCTGTCGAAATTCTCTATATTAACTATCAGCGGCATCATATCCCATAATTTTTTTCGCTACCGCATTGTCATACAACACCGCCGACATCACCCGCGTCAATTTTTACCTTCATTGCAGAATCGTCCGCACAAATCAATCATAATGAGCCATTCTTGAAAATCGTCTTGTGTATAATCCATTTATCATCCTCTTACGTCCGCTGTTTTAAAAATCCCCATCGATTATTTTTTGCATATAAACCGGCATATCGTTTATAAATTTTTCAAAACTGCAAATATCTTGAAGCTCTTCATGTTCTATATCATAATAGCCAACTTTTTTTGTCTTTGGATTCCAGACAATATATATGTGGTCATAATCTCCGGTTGATTTTGAAAGGCGAAGTATGTTTTGTCTGCCTGCTTTCATCGGTATGGTTTCAGTTACTGAAAAGAAATCTACATACCCAAAATCACAAGCCGGAAGTTCAAAATGTAATGTATCACTTTGCAAAAAATCAATCATCTTTTTAGGTAATTTAAACGGTTTTAATTTGTCGAGTTTGTTTTGCAGGCTGTGATATTCAGGCGGTTCTAATGTTTTAAAATATGCAGCCATTTGGGTATCGCCTTTTTCCAGAGTAATACTATACGGTAGTGTAGTGTCTTTTTCCGTCAAAGTAACATCAGCTCCGTTTTCCACCAGATATTTGCACATTTGTAAATCAACATATCTTGCTGCAACACATAAGGGAGTCAGCTTAAAAGGATATACCATATCGGGCGCATTGTAATTAATATTAACGCCATTTTTTATGAAGAAATCCAATACAGCGTAATTCCTATCACTAACGGCACTGCGAAATGCGTTTCCGCCGTATTTTTCTACGGTATGTCCCAATGCGTGAATAATCGGTAGATTCTCATAGCGCTTTCCGTATAATGCCTCTTGAAACGCTTCAGATTCTACACTATTTACTCCATTCACTTTTGCGCCATGGCGAACAATGTACCGGATAATTGTTTCATCGCAGTACCTAACAGCAATCAAGAAGCTGTTATTTCCTTTTACATTAAGATTTACACCTTGCTCAACAAGCCATTTTACGGAATTAAAGCTCTCCATAATCAGTGCGCAATCTAACGGCGACAAGGCGGTATGTTTGCTGATAGGTATCGGCTTTTTAATATTCCATCCTTTTGATAAATATTCATGGAGCGCCGATATATTCCCGTTTATAATATCACTCACGATCTGCGGTATATCTTCAAATTCTCCTATATCTTTGAATGCTATCATTTTAAAATCTCCGATTTATATTAGACCTGTTCGATAACTCCGTCGCCGAACAGGTTTATTTTAAATCTCTTTCAAATAAACGACCATTTTCACATCGTGAACCCGCATTGCGCTGTTATAATCTTGAAGTTTTATCTCCTCAATTTCAAAATTACGAGCGTTCCAACTTATCTTTTGACCGTTCTTATATTGCTGCATAAAACGCTCCGTCCGCCTTTTTTGTAATCCTCCAAATTCATAAAACTCCATTCTGACTTTACCGTCGGAAGTTTCAATAAATTTAGGTTTAAATTTCGCTTTATGCACATGATAATAAGAACCGGCTATTATGATGATAACAAGGATTACAATCGATCCGCCGCATACATATAAAATCCATTCATCTCCCATTAGTTTTTCCTCCCGTATACAGTTGCATCCCAATTCGCATATCGTTCTAAGTTGGTTTTCATAACATCAAAGCCGCTAAACTCTTCCCACAGATAATTATGATTTTTTATTCCTAAAACTTTTGCTTCTATATAAACGCTGTTTTGCATACTTCCGTGTGTAAATAAAACATGCGAATGTATTGCTTCTCTTTCATTCCCTTCAAAAACAAATCCTATTTTATCTTCATAGATGCGAATAGTATCGAACGGCTGTTTTCTCCATATGGTAATTACGGAGAAAATAAGAAAAATCGGAAAAAGCCAAGGCAATCCTCTGATCAGAAAGTTGACTGAACTTTGTACCCACCCAACCTGCATATGTTCCGAAAAACCGATCAATAACTCCTGTATGCTTGCCGGTCTTGTAACTGTAAATAATACTAAATAAACAATCCATGGAATAACTAATTTTTTCAATTTTCCCCTGATAGAATAAGCGTCCATGTTCAATGTATGTTCCGAAAGCATTTTTTTCCTCCTGAATAGCGTAATTGTTTTACAAAATTTATTTTTTTTTATTAGATCTGTTTCATTCTCAATTATCTATTTCATCTTACTCCGCATTCTTGAGCACTGCCGTAATATTTCCAGTTCCGAGCAGGGCTTTCAGTTCGGCTTTCGCTATGCTCTCCAGTTTTCCGAGCGGCGTAAAATTCCACGAGTTTTTATCGTAGTAAATTACAAATGATTTCCCCTGATACAAAATCAGATCGCCTGCATCGGTGCTGGTCTGCTTATCATTACGCGGAAGACTCTCCGGAAGCTCGCCGACTTTTTCAAATTTGCCGTAATCGTGCATGTCGATGCTAACCGCACCTTTTTGCAGCAATGCAATCAACGCGCGGGTAGAAGAATTGTCATACAAAGAAGCGGTCAGTGTTTTGCCGTTTACCGTTATTGTTATTTTCATGGCATCCGTTCCTGTTGTCGTGTTTGAAGTTTGGGGATTTTTGCTGCCGCCTGCACCAAGTGCACAAGCAGCAGTAATACAGAGCACCGCACAGAGCATAATCGTTATCGTTTTTTTCACCATGGTCTACATACTCTCTTTCAATATCTGCACGATTTCGTCATGCGTTAAAATTTTGTATCCGCCTTTTAGGATGAAGGTTCCGTCAGCGATGCCTTCGAACATATCCTCCGTAACGCCGAGTTCCTTTAAGCTTAATACGAGCTTGAGTTCTTCCATCCACTTTTTCATTTCGGCAAGACCGGCTTCTGCAATTTCCGTATCGGATTTACTGGCAGGGCTTACGTTCCAAACAGCCTGAGCATAGCGTGCAAATTTATGCAACGCATTCGGCATAATGTGCCGGTAATACGCGAGCGAAACTGCGGAAAGCGTCATACCGTGGGTGGCATCGGTGAATGCGCCGACTGATTGCCCGATTATATGCACCATCCAATCGGTTGACTTGCCCTTTGCAACCAATGTATTGAGTGCCCATGTTGCAATCCACATGATATTACTGCGGGCTTCGTAGTTTTTCGGGGCTTTTACCGCGATCCGGCTGCTGTGGATGAGCGAGCGCAATAATCCTTCCATTATATAGTCGGAGGTGTTGTCGTCCTCGCCCGAAAAATATTGTTCGAGGATATGCGACATAATATCGAAAAAATCCGGCGGTCATCTGGTAGTACGGTACCGTGTAGGTAAACTCAGGGTTCAAAATAGAAAACTTAGGAAACACATCCTCTCCGAATACCCGTCCGATTTTCCGCTGTATCTTGTGATTGGTAATAACCGAACCGCCGTTCATTTCGGAGCCGGTACCGACCATCGTCAAAACCGTGCCGACAGGGATGATCGCATTATCTACCGGTTTCATATTGATAAAGTATTTTTCCCACGGGTTTTCCGTACAATGTGCAGAAACGGATACCGCCTTTGCATAATCGCACACGGAGCCTCCGCCTACCGCAAGGATAAAATCCGCACTGCTCTTTTTTGCCAGAGCAGCTCCTTCGTAGAGTTTTTCGAGCGTCGGGTTCGGCATAACACCGCTCAGCTCAGTAACGGTTTTACCGGTATCGTTTAACGCGCTCATAACCGCATCATAAACGCCGGTCTTTTTGATCGAGCCGCCTCCGTATATCAGCAGCACATTCTTCCCGTAATGGGGCAGTTCTTTGCGCAGTCCTTCAAGCGCGTCTTTACCAAAGTACAATTTCGTCGGGTTTGAGTACGTGAAATTTCCTAACATAGTGTCCTCCTGAACACATTCAGTATACATATTAAAGTTCAGTTTAAGTCAAGGGGGAGGATGTTTAATTGGTAATGGATAATTGTTGCATATTGAATCGCTGATAGAATACGGTTGTTACTTTTCTGCAATTCAACAAACGGAATATTTTATTGAGGAAATTTCAAGTATTCTTTTTAAAACGATAAGCCCAGCGTATCCTCACGCTCATAAAGGCTGCCGGTCTTTTTAATTAATTCGTATCGGCGGGAGCTGCTGTTATACTGATATATCCTTTCGACCTCAAGCTGTGCGAGAACCGTTGTTGTTTTATCCCATTCGGATATATACAGAACGGTACCGTAAATCCGGATTCTGCCGGTATCGAAATGCGAATAATCGATTTTCAATACATCATTTTTAAAAATGCGGCTGAATCTTTCTCCGCTCCGATATGGGATATTCTTGAACTGTTCTATCCTACGAAATTCGGCATAGTCCATGCTATCATGATGCACATCAAGGATATAATGTTGAAACAGCAATTCTTTTTCAAATGTGAAAAGATAGACGAATCCATTTCCCATATGCGTTTGTCCGATAATTTCTATCATAGTATTATTCTTCGTCCGTATTATTTTTGCCGAATATACCGACATCTCATCGATTGTAAACTCAGTTATCGTCTTCGATACCGAGTTATATACAACCGCACGGCTTGACCAATTGGGTTCATAGATGATCATCCATAAGCCGTAGGAACCGTATGTATCTATCATGCTCATTTCTTTTGCAGACGGATATTTTTCGCTCAAGGCAGCGAGTGCATCATCTTGTGCCCATACGAGGGAAAGCAGCGTACATGATAACATTATTATTATTATTGCTTTTTTCACATGTAAGATATTTTTGAGAATATTCATTGCTTTCTCCTTTTATCGTGAAATAATTTTAAACGTGCAATTTACTTTTTCGCCAGCTTTGGACTACTGTCAGCATAAGACATCGGATGATGGTTTATCTATTCTAACCGTTCAGTTGTTACTTTTTTTGAAGCAATTATAATCAGTCTCTTGTATGAACAATAGATGTAAATCAACAACCCCGCACGCCTAAACAAATGCACGTTATTTTATCCATTTTTTTCTCCGTATCTATTTTTCCCCTGTACTTTTAGCCATTCGTTATATACAGCAACGGGAGGGCGGTCTGCATAATTGCAAAATGCGGCGTGCGCTTCATGCATTCGAGCATTTCGTCGGGAGAAAGTCTGCCGAGCCGTTTTTGCTTTTGTGCTTGCGCCGTCCCAATTCCTCCAATAAATAAAAATATAGCCAATCAACAACCCCGACGCAGAGCATCGGGGTATGTTGTTCTCATAAGGTGGTTGC
>JBQNBR010000082.1:0-8391 GCA_052169815.1 Treponema sp. | reverse complement strand
TTAGATTGCTTGCCTCTTAGTACGCCGGATACCATCTCTCTTCATATCCCAAATTGTAACTTTTTTAGATGCGATGTTTAAATTTATTCTAAGCTTGGCGACGATGTTCCAAAAGCAACCACCTGGTGGCCTTTGATGAGGGGGTAGCGGAGGATACTTGCCGCCGATTTAAATATAGAAACGAGTTTTTTGCAAAGCAAAAAACGTGCGAGTCAACAATTGACAGGGAGGTCAATTGTTGGACAGGGCGATGTTTTGCAAGCTGACGGCAGCAAGCCATTTGATATTCAAAGGCGATGTTTCGGCGGTAGCCGAAACTCGACAGTCAAGCTGACGGCAGCAAGCCGTCAGCTTGACAGAAAGTAAAGGCGGCAAGAGCCGGAGCGCAGGGGGAGGCTTCCCCCTTTACACGTTATTTTTCTGAAATTGATCGCATACGTAAGAGTATACTACTAGCAAAAATACGCACAACACGATATAATAAATGCCAAAATTGACGGCTTATTATTGGAGACCTACAAAACTTGGTTTAATTTTTGCAGGCGCTTGACGAGTAATTCTATAAGTCTTTATCGTGGAGGAAGCTATGAATATGCTGTTGCGGCATAAAATAGGACTATGCTTTTTTTTACTTTGTAGCTTTTCGCTGACAGCAATGGATGATATACACACCGATCCTTATGCCTACGGAGAATTAGTTGAGACAATCACCGCTGCAGGTGAACCAAAAATTAGTGGTAAATATATTATTTTTACCGCTGATGGCAATGCCCGACATGTAGGTATTGCATTTGAAAATGAGAATTTTAAGCATATTTATTCTTTTCAACGCCTTTCGTATGGCAGCGATTCCAAAAATTCCGTGCTGTTTCATATTATGGCTATTCCTGAAGGCATGCGGGAATTGAGATACCGGATGGTATTGAATGGCTTATGGTCTACCGATCCGCTCAATCCTTACGAAGTTTTTGATTATACAACAGGGATGTCACTATCAGTTTTAAAAGTGCCCTATCAAAAAGAATATAAAACCGCCGTAGAGAATAGCGGCAGTACAAAATTCGTATATCTTGGTGATACCGGCAAAAAGATTTATCTTGCCGGCACCTTTAATAGATGGGATCCTTTTATGTATAGCTTAGAGGAGGTTGTCCCAGGCCGGTATGAACTGTATCTTCCGCTCCCTAAAGGTAAGTGGCTGTATGCCTATTTTGTAGATGGCCAGCAACTTCCTGATAAAACAAACGGGAATCACGTTTATACGCAGGACGGTCGCGTCGCTTCGGTTATTACCGTTGAGTAACTGCCACTATACAAAAAGAAGCGGGTAATCAACCCCGGCGCAGCGTGGCGTAAACGTTCCACACGAATAAATAAAAAGTTTTTGCAAGGGCTCGCGGTTATGCAAACGGAGCTGGAGCCTGCTTTAATCTATAATATAGAGTAAAGCAGGATTTGTCAGGATACTATATCAATCAGCTTTGCATTATTTGTGCTTTCAGCGTAAATACTTTCTTTTTGGGCATAAGGCCGTTTTAATTCAGTTATTTGGCGCCGTAAGATGCTTACCTGCGATTCGAGAAGCGTTCTATTTTTTTTATTTTGTGTGAGTACTTGCTGTTGTAAATCTGCAAGTTCTGTTTTTAACTTCGGTATCGTGGTGTCTAGTGCGGTGCTGTCAGCAAGGTTTTGATACATATATTCAAGAGGATCGATTACTTTTTGTATGGTGAAAATGTTTGCAACGATAGATTCTCCGAGCTTTGTATGCGCAACAATTGCTTCGCTGTTTTCCGCAGTAATACTATGCTCTTGCTTTTCTAAAACATTTAAGTATTCGTAAAATTGTGCACGCTGCTGTTGTAACAGGCTCTTAAATCTTTTTAAAATAGCAACTCGTTCTGCAAGCTCAGAATCGGTTAAAAGAGTATTGTTTTGCATGGCACTATCCTGCGATATTCACGCCTGATGCCATCGGTTTTGAATCAGAGCTGGCTGCAGCACTGGAATTGACCACTTGCTGCCATGCACTGCGCAATTCCTCCATCATATCTTTTACGGTAACAAGCGGTTTTAAATCTTTTTGTATATTTGCTTGAAATAGTTGCTGATTAAAGAAACTATAAATAGCGAAAAGGTTTTTGGAAATCTCGCCTCCTTCTTCCATATTTAACGAAGCCATTAATTCGGTGATAATATCCTGCGTTTTTACAATATGTTGATGCACCTGTTCAATATCACCGGGATTGATTTTTTCATTTGTCATATATTCAAGAGCGCACTTAATTTGCTTAATGCCTTCATCATACAGCATAATTATCAGTGATCCGCGGCTTGCCGTTTTGATATTGGTTTCTTGATATGCAGTCAGCGCTTGACTGTTATAGCTCATCTTTTGAAATCCTCCTACCCATCAAGGTAGTAAATCAGCAACCCCGACGCTAAAAGCGTCGGCGCACAGTGCTCAATGTTTCGCACTGTGTGTTCTATAAGGTTGTTGCAGTCGGGCTTTAATACCCTTTGTTACGACGCTAGAAGCGCCTGAGGTATTAAACCCTCCGCACGAATAACATGTCTTTTTACTATCGGCAAAATGGAGGGAACGTATTAGGCTGGAAAGCATCCATATGCCGTATCTACCATGCGAATGATGGCGGTACCCTCTTGACAACACTAGATATAGCGTTAAAATAGCTATGTAATTGTTTAATACCGCTATATGGGTATTTTGTGCAAAGGAGATAAATATGCGTTGCCCCTATTGCGGCTGCACGGAAGATAAGGTTGTAGAATCGAGAACATTGGCAAATGGTGCGTCAATCAGGCGGAGGCGTGCATGCCTAAGTTGCGGGTACCGTTTTACCAGTTATGAGCATATCGAAGAAAAACCTCTTATGATCATTAAACGGAATGGAAGACGGGAACCTTTTGACCGCAGTAAATTAGAGCGCGGCATCAAGCGGGCTCTTGAAAAATGCCCCGTTTCAATGACATGTATTGAAGAGATTGTAAATAAGATTGAATATGCAGCCCTTACGCAGAATAAAGGTATCAGAGAAATTGAGAGTACCTGGATCGGCGAAATGGTTTTGGCGCAATTATATCCTGTTGATAAGGTAGCTTATATTCGATTTGCGTCAGTGTATAAGAAATTTAACAATCTTGAGGAATTTATTACAGAAGTTAACAAGGCAGGAATGCAGTATGGAGAAGACACAGGAGATGAATCAAGCGGTGTTTCCTGAATGGACACCCTTTTTAGGATCAAGTGATAGTGAAACCAAACCGCTGTTGCGGTCAGTGGTAAAACGCTCTGGCAATAAAGAAGCGTATAACCGGAATAAAATCAAAGCGGCAATACAAAAAGCTATTCAAGCGGTTACCGGTGCAGGAGATGAAGCCAAAGCTGAAATGCTTACACAAGCGGTAGAGAGTAAGCTGCAGTATCTCAATGAAACGCAGTACAACAGCACGGCGCCTACCATTGAGCAAATTCAGGATATGATCGAAACGGAGTTAATCGCTCAAAATGAGGCGAGCATCGCAAAGGCGTATATTTTATATCGTGCAAAACGGGAGGCTGTCCGCAATGCCGAGCGTTTAATGATCGACATTAACCAAACGATGGACGGGTATTTAAGTCAAAGCGATTGGCGGGTAAATGAAAATGCGAACGTGAATTTTTCTCTTGGCGGCCTTATTTTGCACAATTCAGGGACTATCACTGCAAATTATTGGTTAAAAAATATCTATACCCCCGAAATAGCGGAGGCGCATACAACGGCAGCCTTTCATATCCACGATTTATCTATGTTTTCAGGCTATTGTGCAGGGTGGTCGATCAGACAGCTTATTCAAGAGGGCTTGGGCGGTGTGCCTGACAAAATTACCTCGAAACCGGCCTGCCATCTTTCCACGCTCATTCAGCAAATTGTCAACTTTCTGGGCATTATGCAAAACGAGTGGGCGGGGGCACAAGCTTTTAGTTCTTTTGACACCTACCTTGCTCCCTTTGTAAAGCAGGATTCATTAGATGAAAAAAGCGTGAAGCAATGCCTACAAAGTTTTATCTACGGGGTAAATACTCCAAGCCGATGGGGAAGTCAGGCGCCTTTTACGAATATCACGCTCGATTGGGTATGCCCCAAGGATCTTGCTTCGATGCCGGCCTTGGTTGGCGGGAAGCTGATGGATTTTACGTATGGAGATTGTCAAAAAGAGATGGATATGATAAACAAGCTCTTCATTGAATTGATGCTTGAAGGCGATGCCTCAGGGCGGGGGTTCCAATATCCAATACCGACGTATAATATCACCGAAGATTTTAATTGGGATACGCCGAACGCAGCCTTGCTTTTTCAAATGACGGCAAAATACGGCACTCCTTATTTTCAGAATTTTATCAATTCAGACTTAAATCCTAACGATGTCAGGTCGATGTGCTGCAGGCTGCAGCTGGATAAACGCGAGCTGCGTAAGCGGGGCGGCGGGCTTTTTGGGTCAGATGAATTTACCGGTTCAATCGGAGTTGTTACCCTCAATATGCCGCAGATAGGATATTTATCAAAAACAGAGAAAGAGTATTTTGATAGGCTTGACTATTTATTAGATCTTGCCAAGCTCAGTTTGCAAATCAAACGTAAAGTTATTCAAAAATTATTGGAAGGCGGCCTTTTCCCCTATACCCGACGCTATCTGCGGCATTTACGGAACCATTTTTCCACGATCGGTGTGTGCGGCATGAATGAATCATGCTTGAACTTTTTAGGTGTAACCATCGCCGAGGAGCGCGGGAAAGTGTTCGCTGAAAAAGTGCTCACCCATATACGGAAAAGGCTTGCTGATTTTCAGGAACAAACAGGAGACCTATTCAACCTTGAAGCTACTCCTGCTGAAAGTACGTCATATAGGCTTGCCCGCCATGATAAACAGCAGTTCCCGGATATTATTGCCTCCGGAATGCGTGATCCCTATTATACGAATTCAAGCCAATTACCTGTTTCTTACACAACCGATGTCTTTGAAGCGTTGGATCATCAAGAAGCCCTGCAGCGTAAATATACCGGCGGAACGGTGTTTCATATTTTTTTAGGTGAAGCTATTACGGATTGGAAAGCATGCCGCGATTTGGTAAAAGCGGTCGCTTCAAACTACCGTATCCCATATTTCTCAATTTCTCCCACTTTCTCCATTTGCCCCATACACGGATACATCAATGGGGAGCACTTTGAATGCCCTTACTGTAAACAAGAGCAGAGAAACAAATTGGAAGCGCATTTGCATACGTTAGAAGCTAAAAGAGATGAACTAAAAACAGCGTTGCTGCTTGCTGCTGAGGATACGCAAGTCTAGCATTTTTGCGCTCCGGCGTGTTCAAGACGGTGAGCTACCGTACGGCGCAACATTTTTCGTAAAAATGCGCTTTTTGTTGTTTTTCCAACGTATTTTGTAGCGATCGTTTGGTATACTCTTTTTAGAAATGAGAGGTGAAGCTATGGAAAAAATTACAAAAGACATGCTGATGGGCGACATTGTACGCAATTACGAAGGTGCCATTGAGGCGTTGCAGGAATGTGGGATGGGCTGTGTCGGCTGTCCTGCGTCCCAAGCTGAGCCGCTTGCGCAGGCGGCTCTGGTACACGGTATGGATGCTGACGAAATAGCAGACGTCCTTAATGAAAAGCTCGGTTTGAGCTAGGAGTAACGCATGAGTTCATTTTTAGCGCCGATTCATTTTTGGCTTTACAACAAAATCGGAGTGCAGGAAGGCTTAATCCGTGCGCTTGCGCAGAGCGCAGAAAGTCAAGGCTTTTTGAAGGACACGAGCGCGTTTGTAAGCGAGCCGTTGCCGGATTTGAGGGCGGCCATCGATTTGGGAAATATTCACGGCTGGCTGCAAGATAAGATTGCCGATAGTGAACAGCGGCTTGCATCCTTGGTTACCGAGCTTGTCCGCCCTGATGCGGGGCGTATGGCATACATTGCAGAAGCTGCTGAACAGTTCGGCAAGGCTCATGCAATCCCTGAGGATGCTGATGCGCAGGATGCCCGCAAGGTTATAACTGATACGCTGGTAAATGGAATGCCATGCGATACGGTGGAAAAGGTGACGGAAAACACCCCCGAACGGGTTGCGTGGGAAAACACCGCCGATTTACATGGCCCATATTGGAGTGCAGTGAACGGAAACCCGGCTCACTATTGGCAGATTCGGTCAGCGGTCATCTGCGGTATGTGTGCAGCAAGTAAGCTGACGTTCCGCACGCTTGACGATGGGGCATTTGAAATTACCCGCAAATAATAGGTGTCAAGGTATCAATGGTTTTGGTATGAGAGGCTGCCTTTAAAAACTGCCGTTTTTAAAAGGTTTCTGATAGTATGGAGGAGAAAAGCGATGGCAGAATCGAAAGTATATAGCATTCAGGTGATGATAAACGAACATGCAAACATCGTTGAATTTTTGAAAGTAATACGGGCGGCGTGTATTCGTCTTATGCAGGGAGCGCCTGTTTGCGAAGAAGATTTTTATGGATTTATTGATTTTGCACGTAATTACAGCGATAAGCATCATCATGGGAAGGAAGAAAACTTTTTGTTCAATCAGATGGTTACGCATTTAGGCGAAGCTGGGAAAACGCTCGTGCAGCAGGGGATGCTGGTAGAGCATGATCTGTGCCGAAGCCATATGTTTGACTTGGAAGCTGCTCTGAAAGCGTATAAGCAAACCCCGTGCGCCGATTTTCTGCTTGATATTATTGAAGCGGCGGCAGGTTATGCAAATTTGCTTGCGCGGCATATTGAAAAAGAAAATAGTGTGGTCTATCCTTTTGCAGAGCGCGGCCTTCGCAGCGAAATCCTTGCAGAAGTGGATGATCACGTGCATCATTTTGAAGACGATCCAATCAATAGTGAGAAAAGTGCGGCATTGCTGACACAGCTTGCGGAATGGCAAAAGAAATATTGTGCATAACCTTGGTAATGCTTGGGGGCTTTAAATAGTAAACTTATTTTATTAAGACGGTTTATAATTATAGCAAAGTATCCTATAATGCTCTTGAAAAAGGAACATGCTATGAGTATACCTATTGATGATCTTGCACAAGAAATAATTGGCGGCAGGAGATTATCGCGGAATGATGATGTGCATTTTTTTGAAACCTGCAATTTAGCTGCGTTGTGTCAGGGGGCAGATAGTATCAGGGAACAGTTATGCGGTAATAAAGTAAGCCTGTGCGCGATCATTAACGGGGAAAAAGTGGCCATTGCAGTGAAAACTGTAAATTTTGCGCGCAAAGCAGTTTTAACCCTACTGCTTGCCAAAGCTATACCTTTTTAACGGAAGAAGCGATCTTTAAAGAAGCAGAGCTCAATGAAAGAGAAGGGGTGCATCGTTTTTCAATTGTCACTTCAGGGAAAGCGCTGTCAGGCCGGGAATTTGAGCAGGCTGTTCAGGTATACAAACGAATCAACAGCGAGCTCAGCATTGGGCTTTGTGCTTCGATGGGATTTCTTTCGCACGATCAATTCAAAAAGCTGAAAGCAGCCGGTGTAACGCGGTATCATCATAATATTGAAACATCAAAGCGCTACTTTCCTTTTATTTGCACGACGCATACCTACGAAATGAAAATCGACACTATTAAGATGGCGCAAGCTGAAGGGTTCGAGGTATGTTCGGGCGGTATTATCGGCATGGGAGAAACGTTTGAAGACCGGCTGGACATGGCGCTGTCGCTGTCTGAATTAGGTATCGGTTCCATTCCTATCAACGTGTTGTTACCCATTGAGGGCACCCCCCTTGAAAGGCTACCCGACCTTACGGAAGAGGAGATTCTACGGACTATTGCTATGTTCCGGTTTATCAATCCCACAAGCAACATTTGTTTTGGCGCAGGGAGGAAGCTGCTTGCTGCTGAGGATACGCAGGCCTAACATACGCAATGTGTGCAGGCAAGCCGTTCGTGTTGCCTGATGATGAATGCGCCGCGCGATTGAGCGGTTTAAAGGCTACAGCCAGAGCTCTTAGGGAGGGGGAAGTCTCCCCCTACGCTTCGGCTCTTGCCGCCTTTTCTGCCTTTCAAGCTGACGGCTCGCTGCCGTCAGCTTGACAGGCGGCAAGGATCCTCCGCTACCCCCTCAGGCACTTCATTTCGATGCAAGAAGCGCCTCAGGTATTAAACCTTCCGCACGAATAATTTTCCTTGCAGGCTTTTCTTTTCTATGTTACAATAAACCTACGTAGAACTTACCGCTAAATACAATAGACCTGTTCGATAACTGCGTTGTCGAACAGGGTCGAATATCGCATTTCAAGGTAACCTGCTGCGGAAACTGAAGTTTCCGCAGCAGGTTTAATATTCTAGCCGGTATTTAGCAGTAAGTTCGCGTAAA
>JBQNBR010000081.1:0-8485 GCA_052169815.1 Treponema sp. | reverse complement strand
GAGCGCCACCTTGCCAAGGTGGATGTCGCGGGTTCAATCCCCGTTTCCCGCTCTGATAAAAGCGATTCGGTAATTCCGAATCGCTTTTTTTTTGGGCTAGCCGATTTCGGCAGGCAATAGGGAACCTCGAAAAAATGCAAGCCTATCGGCTTGTTCTGTAAGGAGATGATTGTCGTATCCGCTAACGCGGATTGCGAAACAGCTTTTTGAGGTTCACCTTAGTATATTTTCTATGAGTTATAGAGTAAGGATGCAAACCAATGAATTTTACAAAAGAATTTACCAAACTTGAAAAATCGCAAATGCGGCTTTCGGTTACTGTTAAACAAGAGGACGTCAAAAACAGTTATGCAGCATTAACGGCAAAATATGCAAAGCAGCTACAATTGCCGGGCTTTCGTAAGGGTAAGGTACCGATAAAAATACTCGAGCAGAAATTTGGTGAATCATTGCGTGCGGAAACTTCAAATGAGGTTATAGAAAATGTTCTAAAGGAAATATTCGAATCAGTGCAAGCGGAGCAGCGGCCCTTGCCTTATGCGGCTCCAAAATTGGAGGATGGCGCTGAGTTTAATCTTGACGCTGATTTTGCTTTTACTGTGGTATATGACATTATGCCTGCCTTTTCTCTTGAAAAAGTATCGGGCTTTACCATCGAAATCCCTGAGGTAAAGGTTTCTGATGATGATATCCAAAAGGAATTAGTGTCATTACAGGAGCGCAATGCTTTGGTAACTGATTGCAGTGATACGGTTGTCGCTGAAAAAGGGCTTATTGCTACGCTTAATTTGGTAGAACTTGACGAGGCTGGTAATGAAAAAGCGGCTACCAAACAAAATGGATACGTTTTTACCCTTGGTGGGGCATATTCTCAGTATGATATAAATGATGACGTGATCGGTATGAAAAAAAATGAGGAAAAAACGGTGATCAAAAACTATCCTGCGGACTATCAGCGCAAAGAGTATGCAGGAACCACTAAAACAATCCGTGTGACGCTCACTGCGCTTAAAAAGCGTGATTTACCGGCGATTGATGATGATCTTGCGCAAGATGTAAGTGAAAAATACCAAACGCTTGCTGATCTTAAAGCCGCTATTGCTAAATCACTTACGGTGAAAGTAGAAGACGAACTGGAAAAGGAAAAGATACAGAGTCTTTTAACGCAAATAGTTGAAAGCAATCCGTTTGACTTGCCTGAATCAATGGTCATGGCTGAACTTGAGGGGCGGTGGTCAATGCTGGCAAATCAAATGCGTATATCGGTAGAACAGTTGGAAAATCTTACTGGTGTTTTGCAGGATGGTAAGCGGAAAGCGGATATTTTTCAAGACTGGCGTGCAGATGCTGAGCTCCGTTTGAAAAAAGACTTGGCGGTGCAAAAGCTGTTATCTAACCGTGAAATTACCGTAAGTTCTGAAGAAGTGGAAGCGGAATATGCGTATATCGCGGAAAGGCGCGATATTAATCTTGATGAAGTAAAGAAACACTACGCTGATGATGTGCGGGAGCGGGAGTATCTGATTGACAGTCTAAAAGAGAAGAAGCTATATACGCAGCTTCTTGAGCAATCCTCTGTAAAAACAGGTGCGGCGATTTCTGTCGGCAAGCTTTTTGGTAAGGAAATGGATGATGCAGGAAAAGATGCATAATCTTGTTCCCTATGTTATTGAACAAACGGGTAATGGAGAGCGTAGCTACGATATTTTTTCACGGCTGTTAAAAGACCGTATTATTTTTGTAGATGGAGAAATCCAGGATTCTACTGCCGACTTAGTGGTTGCTCAGTTGCTGTTCTTAGAGTCGCAGAATCCCGATAAAGATATCAGTCTCTATATTAATAGTCCTGGCGGTTCAGTAACGGCAGGGCTTGCAATATATGATACCATGCAGCACATTCATCCTGATATACAAACAATTTGTTTAGGGCAGGCTGCGAGTATGGCCGCTGTGCTATTAGCAGGGGGAGCAAAAGGGAAACGCTTTGCTCTTCCTTCGTCACGGGTGATGATTCATCAGCCGTGGGGGGGCGTGCAGGGGCAGGCAAGCGATATAAGCATACAAGCAAGGGAAATTCTGCGGCTTAAAAAGCTGATTGTGCAGTATTGTGCGCAGCATACTGGTAAAAGCGACACTGAGATCGCCCAGGATATGGAACGAGACTTTTTTATGTCAGCTGCAGAGGCATGTGAGTACGGTATCGTCGATACTGTCATGGATAGGAGAAAACAAACACATGGCTAAATCGAAATTAAACACAATGTTAACCTGTTCTTTTTGCGGAAAAACAGAAGGGCCGAATCGGATGGTTGTGCCAGGACCAGGTGTTGCTATTTGTGATCATTGTATTCGGCTCTGTAAAGAATATTTGCAAACCTATAAGATGGTTACGCCTTTGCCGCTTGAAGAAGGCCTCGCCACTCCCATAGAATTAAAAGCTTATCTGGATGACTATGTTATTGGGCAAGAAAAAGCCAAGCGCGTGCTGTCGGTTGCGGTATATAATCATTATAAGCGCATTATGCACCCTCCTGCAGATGCTCAGGCCGTAGTGATAGAAAAATCTAATTTACTGCTTATAGGGCCGACTGGTTCGGGCAAAACATTACTCGCAAAAACCTTGGCGCAAAAAATGAAGGTTCCCTTTGCGATCGCTGATGCCACTACATTAACGGAAGCAGGCTATGTAGGCGAAGATGTTGAAAATATTTTGTTAAAACTAATTCAGAATGCAGACGGTGATATTGCCCGTGCTGAACACGGTATTATTTTTATCGATGAAATCGATAAAATAGCACGGAAAAGCGAGAATGTTTCAATTACTCGCGATGTATCTGGCGAAGGGGTTCAGCAAGCGCTTTTAAAAATAATTGAAGGTACTGTCGCAGCGGTTCCTCCTCAAGGTGGGCGCAAACACCCTAATCAAGACATGATAAAAATTGATACATCTAATATTCTCTTTATTTGCGGCGGTGCTTTTGTCGGTCTTGATAAAATTATACAAGCGCGGGTCGCTGCAAATCCGATGGGCTTTGCGGCAGATATTAAAGGTCAAAAAGAAAAAAAGTTAGAGAACATATACGATACATTAAGTCCTGACGATCTGGTAAAATTTGGACTTATTCCTGAATTGATCGGCCGTCTGCCGATTGTCGTTTCACTGAATGCGTTGGAGCTGGCTGATTTAAGGCGGATATTGGTAGAACCTAAAAATGCTATTATTAAGCAATTTCAAACCTTATTTGAGCTTGATGAGGTGGCCTTGCAGTTTGATGATGCAGCATACGATGCCATTGCCCAGCAAGCCCTTGACCAAAATACCGGTGCACGTGGCTTACGGTCTATTGTTGAAAAGCTCATGCTTGATGCAATGTTTGAAGCGCCGTCAATTAAAGGAAAAAAAGAATTGCACATTACAAAAGACATGATAGCTGAGTTAGAAAAGCCTGCACTTAAACTTATTGCAGAAAAAACGGCTTAACCTAGACGTGCACTGCATTATTTTTGTGATAGCGCTGTAATATAGGTGAGCGTTTGCTGTGTAGTGTCTTGCCACCGGTATTTTGTAACCCATGCGATGCCTTTGTTTATAATTTTTTTCCGCCGATCGCTATTTTTGTGGAGTGGGTCTTTGATAAGGTTTTCGATTGCTTGTGCAATTTCTTGTGGGTTTTGCGGGTCGAAATAGTATGTGCAAGGGCCTGCTATTTCCGGTAGCGCTCCGGCGTGTGCACAGGCAGTAGGAATACCGCAGGCCATGGCTTCTATCACTGAAAGGCCTACTCCTTCCGCGGTAGAGGGGAATATGCACAGTTCTGCAGCAGCATACAGTTGTGGCAGATGCTGGTGGGGAAAATAACCGGTAAGCAAAATATCAGTACAAACCGGTGAATTGAGTACCGCATGATGTATGTATTCTGCGCCTTTCCCCGGGGCTCCGGCGATTACTAAGCGATGTGGCGCCTTTGTTTTTTGTTTGAACAGTGCAAAAGCAGTGATGAGTTCAATATGGCATTTCGCAGGATGTGAAATGCGTGAAGCGTAGATGATGTACGGCTGCTGTATGGCGAATGGCTGTATGTGTAAGGGCGTTGTATGCTGCTTTGTATGGGGATAAAAAAGCGATGTGTCAATGCCGTTAGGGATCACTTTTATTTTGGCCTCAAGAATACCTACGCTGAGGAGGCTGTTTTTGATGTATTTGGTAGGACAAATAATCCCTTTAACCGAAGCAAGGCGCAGTTTGGCAAGCAGTAGGGAAAGCGCGGGATGCGATGACGGCAAAGTATCTTCGATGCTACTTTGCATAACCGCAACCGCTGGAACTTTACAGCGTAACGGCAGCGCGGTAAGGCCGGCAGGAAACAGAACCATATCGTATTTGCGCTTAGTAGCAAAGGCGTTAAATGAACGTATGTGCCAAAGATTTTCTGCAAATTGGGAATCATTGATAGAAATACCGGTGTAACTGATACCTTCAAGACCTGATATGTAGGTATATTTATCAAGTTCAGGTCCAAAAAATTCTATGGTATGTTCTGTTTGCGGCATATTGTGTGCTAATGAAAGAATATAAGAGCCGATACCTGACCGGCCGTGATCGCATCCAAAGGTGTCAATGCCTATTTTCAAACGAATACCTCGTGTTTTGGTAAAAGTCAAACCTGCGTTTGACAAGGCTGTATTCTAGCATTTATACAAAAAATATGCTATCCTCTACCAATGACTGATTTTGCAGCACTTTCGCTGGCCCCTTCGCTTATTGAATCCTTGCGTGTGCAAGGTATTACGCAGCCTACTGCAGTGCAGGAGAAAGTAATACCGCTGTTATTAGAAAAGCAACCGGTTTTTTTTGAATCCGAAACAGGCACGGGCAAAACGCTCGCTTTTTTACTCCCTTTTTTGACGCTCTACGGCAAGGCCGCTGCATGTGCGGCCCATCCAGGGCTTATCATTGTAACGCCTACTATTGAACTTGCCGCTCAGATCAAAGCGCAATTACTTACTTTAAAAGACGAAAACGGCAACCCGTTTAAAAGCGTGCTTTGTGTTGGCGGCAGCTCAATCAAGCGTCAAATTGAGGGACTGAAGGAAAAACCTTTTGCGGTGATTGGTACTGCTGCTCGTTTGATAGAGCTCGTCAACTTGAAAAAATTGAAGCTACAGGCGCTTCAGGCCCTCGTCGTTGATGAAGCTGATCGGCAGTTGTCAAAAGAACAAAGCCTGCTGTTGAAAACCTTGTTGGCATTTGTTGCGCCGTCCGTACATATCGCTGCTTGTTCTGCGACCTTCGATGACGTTGCTAAAAAAAGACTGACCAGCTTGCTTGCGCAGTATGGCGGTACTTTTACTCCTTGTTTGGTTACCGTACGGGAAAGTGCGGTGACGCAGCATAACATTGAACACTGGGCTCTGTTTAGCGAGCGCAAGCATAAATTCGACACGCTTCGGGCGCTCATCCACGCGCTTGGGGACGCTAAATTACTTATTTTTACCGCCCCTGCGTACGAAGTAGAAACGCTTGCGCAAAAGCTTCGGTATAAACACATAGAAGCCTATCCATTGTATAAAAATGTCAGCAGCGCTGAACGCAAGCAAAGGCTTGCACAGTTTAAATCCGGCATAATCCGTGTGCTAGTGGCAAGCGATCTTTCTGCACGCGGGCTTGATATTCCCGATGTAGCTTACGTGATACAATTAACGCTATCAAGTGATAAGCAAACCTTTATTCACCGTGCAGGCAGAACAGGCAGGGCAGGTAAAAAAGGGATAAATATCGTGATTGGAGATGAATATGAATTGTGTATTTTGCAAAAACTTGAAAAAAAACTTAACATAGCAGTACAGCCAAAGGCACTTTTCGGCGGAAAAATCGTAACTCCTTGAGTGCTACTGAGGAAGTGCAGCCCCGTCAGGCCGTATATCATGGTATCGGCCCGAGTTATTCCAGTACACATAGCCTTCATCGATTGAATCTTTAATCCCAAGAATTTGCCGCTGCACATAATCCTCGTTGTAAAATTTTTTATCATACGATACGGGTATGTAAAAAGCTTGTGCCCACGGGCGGATGATGAGCTTATTGCGGGCTATTAACTTGTTTCTAAACGAACCCCAGTAGTAAATACGGTAGGGGCGTTCTTTTGCCGGTGCATAGGCAAGAAAGCTTTGTCGAAAGTGGCTGGGATAAAACATCGGGCAGATAATATCAACATAATCCGCTAATAGTTCAACTTCCTGCCCGGTACGCGCTCCTGTCCGGTACCATCCGTTTGCTCCGTAAATATCGATAGAAATGGGAGCTGCAATCTTTTTTCGTGCATAGGCAAGGAAAGACATGAGCGCGCTTTCTTTATCCATGCCCTGTTCGCGCGCGGGGTAGCGTGCTGCACCGAGGTTTTCGCCATCGGTGGGGAAACGGATGTAGTCAAATTGGATTTCGTCAAAGCCACGTCTCACTAATTCTTCGGCAATGGCAATGTTATACTCCCACACTTTTTCGTTATAGGGATCCACCCAGTATTCTTCAATGGGTTCTGTACTTTCGCCGACAGTGGTGTACCCTTGCCAGGGCGTATTGTCCCTGTTTTTAATGGCGTATGCGTGCTTGCGGTATCGGTACAGCTGTTTGTCTTTAAAGGCAACGATGCGCGCAACAAGGTAAATATTATGTGCTTTGGCTTTTGCGGTGAAATCCTCTAGCTTGATAAATGGGCGTACTGCGCCTACCTCGTTCAGGAGCGGATCTTCCGAATCGTAGCGGATAAAACCAAAATCGTCTTTCATATCGATGATGAGCGTATCAAGGTTGTTTTGAGTGAGTAAAGTGATATACTTTTGCATACCAGCTTCAGTCTTGGCCTGATGTGCAGGCATATACACCCCTTTTCGGTTGCTTGCCTTGTGCATATAGTCTGTGTAAAGGTTTTTATTGCCGTCATCTAAAAGCCATAATTCTGCAAGACTTAAGGGACGGCCGCTTTTATTCATGCTGGAAGGTACCCATGCCGCAAGCGGTTTTTGAGAGATGCGTTTGAGCTGTAATTCGATTTCTTTCAGCTTATTGGAGTGCTGGAATGAAGGTATAAGAGGGACTTCAAAAAGACCCCCGTCCCTTGTGCCGATAATTGAAGTGGCTGACACGGCGAGGCCGTCAATACAATGGGCATTTGCAAGGGTTTCTGTCCATTCGGTTATTTCCTGAAACTGTTTATGCGTCCAATCCAATGAGTAAAGCTTGGCGGTAAATGTTTGCGCTACATAGAGTTCTTGCTTATCTTCGTACGTTCTGATAGCAATATCAGCAATTTCTTCATCGCTTTCAGGTCCTTCTTGCAGACCTTTGTTGAGCGTGTACCATTTTGATGAAACGTTTGGCTGTCTCCACGCGCAACCGTATATAGCATGCGAAACCAAGACGGTAAGCTGCATTGTGCCGTGCTCATCGGGCAGATCCAAAATACAAACGGCTTTTATGCCGTTCACTTGGGTGTGCGCGCCAATGTTACGCCAATGATGCCCTCCGTCTTCGGTAAAAAAAACTTCACTATTAGTCGCTGTTATCAGTACCTGCGGTTTGGTTGGGTGCATCTCAAGGTCTTTGAGCATTTGTGTTTTGTATTCAAAAGACTTTGTGCTGTTATCTATGTTTTTTAATACCTTGACGGGGAGGTTAGCATTTACGTATTCAAAATGTTTGAGATCTTCCGACGCTGCTATACCGTTATCGGTAAGAAAAAACCACCTATTGCCACTTTTCAGTATTTTTTTTACCTGCACAGTATCCCAAATGCGTTTTACCGACGTAGATGTTAGTTGGTATAGCCCCTTTTGCGTGCCGGCAAGTAAAAACTCTTCTGCCGTAGCTACTGATAATATGAAGAAAGTAAAAACTAAAAGAGAAAGCCCTTTCATAATCGTTTACCATAATAGTTGATAATGAGCTTCCCGTCTAGTTGTGATACGTAAACAATTTTTGTTGTTTACCTACCTTAAAACCCTACGAAAAAGATATGTTAAGCTGTCTTTTTTGTACAATACAGTCGGTAAGATACAGATTTATCAAATTTTGATATGACATGCCTGTTTCAGCGGCCATAGCTTTAAAATAATTGATAACACCTTCATCGATTCTGATCGTAATTTGTTTCTTACGTTTTTTTGTGTATGCCATTTTGCTTTCGGTTAGAGAAGTATCTTCGTTTTTCATGTTGCCCCTTTATATTAATTATCAGTTGCTACACGTGTAATTGCATACATAACCGGTAGGCCAACGCGTACCGTTACGGTATGCCGTATCTTGCGTGAGCACCTTTATAATTAGATTAGCGAATTCCAAAGGTGTCTTTGGATTTATCAATGTTTACTTAATGTAAAGATATAGTTTGAAAGAATACTATAATTATAAATAATGCGATATGTCAAGTGGGTATCACGCACGGAAATGTTCAAGGAAGAGAGATGGTATCCCCCGCTTGCCTAAGCG
>JBQNBR010000080.1:0-8701 GCA_052169815.1 Treponema sp. | reverse complement strand
ATTTAGATTGCTTGCCTCTTAGTACGCCGGATACCATCTCTCTTCATATCCCAAAAGTTTGAATTCAGCACACAAAGGTACCGAACGGCACTAATCATACGATTGTTATCTATAAGGTAGCATCTTGTTCATAGCGCGCAGTGATCCGCGCTCACTTTCTCCTCTAGTTTGCAAAAGCCTATCTTTTTTATATCTTCTTTGATAGAATAGTCTTATGGATTTTATACAGTTGTTGGGTTATGCGGCCTCGTTTATTATTTTTATTTCGTTGACCATGAAGTCGATCGTTAAGCTGAGAATTGTGAATGCGATCGGCTGTGTGGTGTTTGTACTTTTTGCGTTAAAAACGAATTCTTTACCGGTGGTTGCGATGAATATCGGCATTGTTTTTATCGATATTTATTATCTTGTCCGTATCCTGCGGGTAAAGGATAGCTTTGAAATTGTTGACGTAAAAAAAGATAATGAAATAGTGCAATACTTCTACGAAAAAAATAAAGAAGAGCTGCAAACCCTTTTTGGCGGTGATGCGCTTAAAAAAAGTGCGCATGTTGCCTTTTATTTTCGCAATAGCGATGTAGCCGGCCTTGTTTCTTATGTGCTCACTGACGGTGCGGCGGGCAAAACAGCCTGCATCCTCATTGACTTTGTAGTGCCGAAGTACCGTGACCTTGCGGTTGGAAAGCATTTTCTTCACGATGATACCAGCTATTGGCACAATTTGGGCTGCACCGCGCTCGTTGTTGAGCAGCCTGCACCGGAACATGTGCCCTACCTTAAACGGCTTGGCTTTGTGCAGCAAGTGGGGAGCTGGGAAAAAGCATTGAACGGTTCTATGGGACCGCAGTAGAATCTTCAAAAATCCGATACACTAAACGCACATGATAACTGAAGAGATAAGACAAATAACCGAAAAAATCAAGGAAGCGCTTGATCCCGAACGTATTTATTTGTTCGGTTCTTATGCGCGCAATCAAGAGACCGAAACGAGCGATTATGACTTTTATGTCGTGGTCGATGAAGGGAAAGGGAAACAACTTTCGCTTTCACAACAAGCGTATCGAGCTATTCGAGACTACAGAACAACTCCCTGTGATATTGTGGTAAATAGTCGATTGCATTTTAATGAGCGGTGTAAACGGCAAACATTAGAGAGAACGGTTTTAACCGAAGGAGTGGTTATGTATGAAAGATGATATACACCACGACGTAGCAGAATGGCTGCGTTTTGTTGAAATGGATAGAAGTACTGCACGCCATCTCTTTACTACTATGCAGCAGCCGGTTACGCAATACACTAAACGCAAAGATGCAATACGAGCCGCCGTTTAAAATTACGTCAAAAGCGATAAACCTGATTTCTCAAATTTCCGAAAAAATCGGGGAGATACATAATTTTGTGAATACCGCGCACAGCGTGCAACTGAGAAAGAAGAACCGCATTAAAACGATTCATGCTTCGCTGGCAATCGAAAATAATGCTTTAACCATCGAACAGATCACTGCAATTATTGAGGGGAAAAGAGTGCTCGGTTCTCCGAATGAGATACGGGAAGTCAAAAACGCCGTACAAGCCTATGAGCTGCTTTTAGAGCTGAATCCATATCAAGAAAAAGATTTACTACAGGCGCACCGCCTGATGATGAATGAACTGGTGAGCAACAGCGGTAAGTATAGGAGAGAGGGAGTTGGCATCTTTGATGGCCGGAGTGTTGTCCATGTAGCGCCTCCCGCCGAGCGGGTGCCCTCGTTAATGAATGATTTATTTCAGTGGCTGAAATCTACCGACACTCATCCGCTCATTAAAAGCAGCGTATTTCATTATGAGTTTGAATTTATACATCCTTTTGAAGACGGTAACGGCAGAATGGGGCGGTTATGGCAAACGGTAATCTTGAAAGAATGGAAACCTCTTTTTGCATGGCTGCCTGTAGAAACCTTGATTAAAGATCATCAAAACGAGTATTATCAGGCCTTGGCTCTTAGCGATGCGAATTCCGACAGTACTGCTTTTATTGAGTTTATACTGTCGGTGATCTTACATACTACTATAGAAGCAATTATTGAAACTGAATCAAAGATTACTCAAAAGATAGCTGTAAAGATTACGGTAAATCAACAAAAAATCATACAGGCGATAAAAGATAATCCTTATATCACGCAAGAAGAGCTTGCTGCAGTTGTCGGTATTGCGCGGCTGAATATTATTAAAAACATGAAAAAACTGCAAGAACAGCATATTATTACCCGTATCGGTGCTGATAAAAACGGGTACTGGCGCATTGAGGAATAAACGCAAAGAGGACTTTTTATGAGAACGCCTGATCGCGGGCGGCTTGAACGGGAACGTATCCTGCAGGATTTTATCAAAATAGGAGAGTATCGGCTTATATGCGCGATACATGACAATACGCTCGTTATTCTTGCCCTTACGGTTGGTCACAGGAGAGCGGTTTACGATGAGTAGCGTCTGGATTTTGTAGTGCAATTAACTGAAAAGCGCTATTACAAAGTCTACGCTTTACGTCGGGGTATGTTGATTATTTACCTAGCCCTCAAAAATAGTGTAAGATACCGGCCCATAAGCACAATTCAGTAGATCATGCATGCCTCAAAATACCCTTTAGCTTTTGCAGATACCCAGTAGTAAAATGGTTACTTTTCCCATTTTTCACCCCAAGTATACATAGAAATAATTACGTCTTTTAAGTCTCTCCCTTTTTCTGTAAGTTCATATTCTACAGTGGTTGGAACAGTAGGATAAACAGTACGCGTAATAATTTTATGCTCTTCGAGCGAACGCAAACAAATGGTCATCGAGCGCGAATTACAATGAGGCAATAGTCTTTTTAATTCTCCAAAACGTTTTTTTCCACTGAAGAGGTTCTTTAAGATAAGAAAAGACCATTTTCCACCTATAACATTTAAAGTTTTTTCTACACAACATTCAGCAGGGCTACAACTCGAAAATACCTTTTTTGTTACGGCACATTCAGAAAATATTTCTGCTTCTTTTTTTAATGCTATATCCTGTTTTGAATTCACGGTTATATACATCCTTTACTAAAATAAGTTAATTTACTTTTTATACTATATTTAAAATAGTAAATTATACTAAGAAAAATTCCCTAGTTGCTAGTATAAACTACTCATGGTAGAATATCAATAGTTAGCTAAAGCTATAAAGAAATTCATTTAAGCATGGAGGGATGAAAATGGAGACATTAATTAAACTAGCTAAGAGTCGTCATTCTGTAAGACAGTATGAACAAAAACCGGTAGAAAAAGAAAAGTTGGATGTGATTTTGGAAATTGGAAGAATCGCTCCTACAGCTGGAAATCAGCAACTTTGTAAATTTTTAGTATTAGAGGATCACACTTCTATTGAAAAATTACAAAAAGCATGCAGTTCTCATGGGGCTCCTCTTGTGATTATTGTTTGTGCTGATAAAAACGAGGCATGGATACGGCCATTCGATAAACATTCTATGGTAGAGATTGATGCAAGCATTGCAACAGATCATATGATGTTATGTGCTCAAGATTTAGGATTATCTTCCTGTTGGATTACCTATTTTAATCCTGATGTACTGAGAAAGCAATTTAACATTCCTAATAATGTAATTCCTGTGAATATCCTTGCGATTGGATATTCAGCAGAAAGCGCTAAATCGTTTGATCGTTTTAGTCAAGACAGGAAGAAAATCGAGACTTTAGTACACTATACAACATTTTAACTGAAGGTTATGCTTACTTAGTCTACGCTTTGCACCGAGGTTGTTGATTGGGAGCCCTCTAAAAACTGAGATTTTTAGAGGAATTATTCCTGAGGCTCAGGCCGGTGACTTAAGCGGGAAACTGCACTGAGGAAAAAGACCGGCTGTCCGTCTTGATTTACCCCTGCTTGGAAGGTAAAAGGCACGCTGCCAAACAGCGTATCAGTGAAAAATGAATAGTGCAGCTTTCTAAAAAACGGTGTACTGCGCTGCTTTCTGATCAATATACCCGGCTCCAACAAAAAACTATGGGTACCGATGCTGAAATCGAATGTGTAAAAGAGGCTTACCTGGGTTGTGAGCATTATTTCCGGCGTATGTGCCTTCGAATCTTTTTCTAAAAACCTTGGTGGATTTTTAGAAGATGCCCAAAACTTGTATTCTTTGTCAGCCTAAACTATAATAGACCTGGTGCGATAACTGTCGTTGTCGTACCAGGTCTAATGAAAAATAACTGAAAGGAGAGAAGTATATGGACATACCAGCAATGTTACAGCGCGCTTATGATTATGGGATGCAGTATGTAGAACGAGGGGTTACTGCAAGTTATATCCCCAATCTTGCAAAAGAAGATAAAACCAAAGCAGGTGCTGCTCTTATCGATAAAGACGGTTCGCTCTATGAAATAGGGTTTTCCCAGTATAAATTTAGTATGCAAAGTATTGTTAAGGTTATTATCTATCTTTGTGTGCTTGAACAGTATGAATTTGATCACATTAAAAAATTCATTGGGGTAAAGCCGTCTGCAAAACCGTTTAATAGCATTATTGCACTTGAGCTCAGTGATAAAAATATCCCCGTTAATCCTTTTATCAATGCCGGTGCAATTGTGGCAACTGCCCTGCTATTTGAAAAATACGGAAATAATACCTTTGAAATGATCCTTTCACGGACACGAGAAATAATCGGAAATGATAAAATCGATTACAGTAGAAGTATTTTCCATTCAGAAAGCGCTTCGGCATTTGCGAATAGAGCATTAACCTATATGCTATTGAACGGCAATATTATTGACGCACACGTTAATGTTGAGGATTTGTTAAATGCCTATTTTAAAAGCTGTTCGATTTTGATAGATGCGCGGGATCTTGCACAATTAAGTTTTGTGTTGTCAAAGGATGGAAAAGACTGCGATAATAAACAGTGTCTTGACGGTGAACATGCACGGATATTACGGACCGTTATGGCAACCTGCGGTACCTACGATTATTCAGGTGAGTTCGCCATTAGAATAGGGATACCGGCAAAAAGCGGAGTGGGGGGCGGTATCGTAACCGCTTCAAAAGCCGGCTATGGGATAGGGGTATATTGCCCCGGCTTAGATTCCCATGGTAATTCATACGTGGGCACAAGGATACTTGAAAGTATATCACAAGAACTTAATTTAAGTATTTATTAAGAGCATCACCACGCCTTGAGTGAGCGCTTTGCACATCATTCAGGGCTGAATCATACGAGAAACAAAGCTGTTTGCCACTTTAACACCTGAAGCACCGACGAGCGCCTCAAAGGCATCAGCGGCAGGGTTGCTACATCATTGGCGGAGCCGCTTTGGAAAGCTCTGGTCAAATTTTCCTAAAACTACTATAATGCGCCGAAACAAGCGAGGGTATATGTCACAGCACAACTATTTCGGTACGGCGTCATTTTATAAAAGGGCTCTTGCTATTGCAGTGCCGGTGATGGCACAGTTACTCATTCAAAACTTTGTTTCATTAATCGATAATTTTATGGTCGCAGGCCTTGGCGACATAAAAATGGCCGGTGTAAACACTGCGGGTATGATCATCTTTCCCTTCCTCATTCTGGTCAACAGTGTATGTTCTGCAGGCGGCATTTTTATGTCCCAGTTCAACGGGGCAAAAGACCGCGAAGGTATGCAGCAAAGCCTCCGTTTTAAACTTTTAGTTACCGGCATTGCGGGGATCCTGTTCACCATAATCGGGCTGATTGCACCGCGCGGCTTGTTTGCCATTATGCTTACGGTGAATAAGGATGCCGAGCTTATTATAGATCAGGCAGTACGATATGCGCACGCTGTTGCGTTTTCATGGGTACTGCTGGTGTTTTCACAGTCCATTGCTTCTTCGCTAAGAGAAATAGAGATTGTACGGCCGCCGCTTGTCATCTCTATTATTGCAACGCTGGTGAATACGTTTTTTAACTGGATATTCATTTACGGCAACCTCGGCGCGCCCCGCCTTGAGGTAGAAGGGGCCGGTATTGCAACGGTGATCGCACGTTTAGTGGAGCTGGTGTTGTTTATCGGGTACCTTACGGTAAAAAAACCGCCGTTTTTGTTTAACATACTCAAGCTGTTCAAGATAAAAATTCGCCTGTTTGCCCTCATCATTAGAAAGTCTGCGATGATTTTGTATTCGGAGCTCGCGTGGGCAGTATCGGAAACCGTCTCAACCGCCTTGTATAATACGCGGGGAGGGGCAGAGGTCGTCTCCGGCATGGCAGCGGGTTTCGCCGTTGCAAACCTCTTTTTCATTTGCTTTTCCGGCATCGTAACCGCATCGTCAGTCGTCTTAGGGCAAGAGCTTGGTGCGGGCAAGTTAAACGAAGCTAAACAATATAAAAACTGGATTTTATCAGGTTCTACGGTGTTCGGCGTCATATTCATGTTCATAGGCTTTTTCACTGTGCTGCTGATACCCTTCGTCTTTAAAAACTTGAGCACTCATTCGCAGGCAATTGCACGCGGACTTATCATAACCGCTGCGGTCTACCTCCCGCTGTGGGCATACTTAAACGGACAATACGCCATTTCAAGAACGGGAGGGGATACCACGATGGGCGTCATTTGCGACACTGTTGCTAACATCCTTTTTGTGGGCGGCATGTTCCTTTTGGTCGGCTTCACTGCGCTCGGCCCGGTCGCAATGTACGCAATTGTCAAAATTTCCGACTTTGCCAAGGCGGGTATTGCATATTTCTGGCTTAAAAAAGAGCGCTGGCTCGTTAATTTAACAACCGGATAGACGTACGCTAAAAAAGGCGCTATACTACCGTCTAGATATTCTCTTTATAAAAGGAATTTGACGGTTATGAAAAACAGGTCCTCTATCCGCCGTAAACTTATTGTTATTTTTGGTCTATTGATTGCAGCAGCCTCCCTCATTGAGGGGGTACTTGCCGTCAGAACTGCACGAGAAGCAGTAACCGAAAAAATCGAAGCACACTTAATAGATAAAGCCGAAAACGTTGCAGAAATCATTGACGGACGCCTTAACGCATTTTTTCAATTTACGGAAGGCATCGCGCGAATGCCGATCTTAAGAAGTACCGCAATTTCTCCGTACGAAAAGGCAAAGTTCTTAACCAAAGAAGCGGCATTCAACAAGGAAATACTCCTCCTTGCATTTGCCGACACTACGGGTACGTGTTATCTGGATGATGGAAGCATTATCAACTTGCAAGAGCAGGAATGGTTTCGGCAGGCACTGGTAGGCAAAGTGTTTATTACCGAACCGTATATCTCTAAAGTGGATGGCTCTCTTGTCATTACTGTTTCCGTGCCTATCTATAATGATGTCAACGAGATTACCGGCGTGTTAATGTGCGATATACACGGTTCATGGCTTTCTGACCGAACAAAGGACATTGTAGTCGGCAAAACGGGTACGTGCTATGTAATCGGACTTACAGGTATAACGATTGCTGACTCTGATATGGAAGCGGTAATCAGCCAAGAAAATAGTGCTGAAAAGGCGCAGCAGGATAGCTCATATCTGAGCATTGCTACTTTTGAAACAAGAGCCATGACAGAAGTTGAGGCGGCAACAGGGTACTTCCAATGGGGTACTGAGATTGATATTGCTGCCTTTGCAAAAATCAAAACAACAGGGTGGGTGGTTATTATCTCTGCACCGGCACATGAATTCATGGACACTGTAAATAATCTGCAAACCAGTATGATCATTAGCGGCATTACTATTTTCTTGTGTACACTCGTTATCATTTACCTTGTTGCTCACACTATAGTAAAGCCTATCCAAACCGTCGTAGCTGCTTTACGGAATATTGCCCAAGGTGAAGGAGACCTAACGGTGCGATTACCAATACACGGCAATGACGAGATTACCAATATGTCCGAATATTTTAACGAGACCATCAAAAAGATTGGTACTTCTATTCGACAAGTCGGGGTAAACTCAACCACTATGGAAGAAATCGGCAACGAACTCTCCTCCAATATGACAGAGACCGCAAGCGCCGTGCACCAAATCAGCGCGAATATCAACGGAGTCAAGCAGCAAGCGATGACCCAAGCGGCCAGCGTTACCAAAACGGCGGCTACCATCGAAGAAATCGTTAATACCATTAAGCAGTTAAATAGCAGTATCGAAGTACAAGCAGGCAGTGTTGCGCAATCATCTGCTTCCGTAGAACAGATGGTTGCCAACATCGCTTCCATCGGACAAACACTCGATAAAACCGATGCCGTAATCAAAAGCCTTACCACCGCAACCGGCGACGGCAAAGCCACACTCGTAACATCCAACAACGTAACACAGAAAATTGCAGAAGAATCAGGCTCGCTGCTAGAAGCAAGCAGCGTTATCCAGCACATCGCTTCGCAAACCAACCTGCTTGCCATGAACGCCGCAATCGAAGCGGCTCACGCAGGAGAGGCTGGCAAGGGGTTTGCCGTTGTTGCAGACGAAATCCGCAAGCTTGCAGAAGAATCTTCAATGCAGGGCAAAACCATTACCACTACGCTTAAAACCTTATCGGGCGAAATTGAAACCCTCTCCGCCTCGTCCAAAACAGTGGAAGAAAAGTTCAATGCGATTTTCAGCCTTGCCGAGCAGGTAAAAGAAATGAGCGCCCTCCTTACCGAAGCGATGGAGAACCAAGAGAACGGCAGTAAGGAAGTGTTGAGCGCCATTAGGAACATCAACACGGTAACCACGGAA
>JBQNBR010000079.1:0-8797 GCA_052169815.1 Treponema sp. | reverse complement strand
TGACCGCCAACGCGCAGAACAATGCCCATACGCTTTTTTGTTGTATCCTTTTCATAGATAACCTCCTATCATTGAATTTTCGCCATTATACCCCCCCTCCCCCCTTCCCTGTCTAGTACTTTTTCTTAAAAATTCACTCGAATTTCTTTGAAATTTGTTCATTCTGTTTTTCTGTCCCTTCGATTATCTAGAAAGCCACTTACCCGTCTATACCTTTAAATCGACTTACGCTGAAGAGCCCTCTATCTCCCTTCCTGATGGTCTTACATAAGTTATTGCCAAATGCAAGCTGCCATCAGGTCAGCTTGCCTGATAGCGCTGCTGCTGATAAGGCCGCTGATCCAGAGCTACGGCTCTTTTTACACTATATGAACGGTACACTCACTGATAGCCCTTTTATCCGCAAGATAGATACCTTTATCAAAGCGCTCAAAGCTAATGAACAAAAAAGGAGCGAATATATGTTACTACAAGCTTTTGAAATGGATGCACGACGAGACGGAATGAATGAAGGTATACAGCAAGGTATGCTTCGGGGAGAAGCAAAAGCTAAACTTGAAACGGCTAAATTTATGAAACAGGCTCATTGCGATACTGCTTTTATTATACAGGCCACCGGCTTAAGCGAGCAGGACATAAAATCTCTATAGCGGTATGCTTTGACAAGCAGCGGGGACAAAGACGGCCTGGCCCCTACCCCTAACACCAGTTAAAGACCAGACCGAAGATAAAGAGGTCAAGATTATGCGCTGCCGGATCAGCTTTAAAAACCTTGTTAGATTTTTCGAACCCTTGCCCGGCAGCCTACTCTTACGCACAGGGTGCCGTTATGATGGCACATCCGTATGTAGTGTGTTTTTTTAAATTAATTACTGATATTCAGCAATATAAATTACGGCACCATCTACAAGCACATCATCGGCCGCAACTCCAGTAAAATCCAAGAGGGTCTTACCTTCTGCTTCTTTAAAGTACATATATTTAGTAGCTGCAGCTCCTATCTCTACCTTCTGACTATTGGTTTTACCAGTCTCCTCTGCTTTTTTAAGCGTTGCTTTCAGTGCAGCAATGACATCTGCTTTCTTATTTGGATCAGTGAAATCTATTTTACCGTTATTGGAAGCAGCTATCTGATTGGAATGCTCCTTACAGAACTTAGACTCATCCAAACCGGTAGGCACTTTATAATGTGTCGCCTGACTAGCATCTACGCCTGTTACCTTTTTAATAGTGATATACACGTGGTCTTCTTTATTTCTTTCGCCGATGTAAATTTTATTACTAGCTTCTGCGCCATCACCATAATCAGCGTCATCTTTTACTTCGCCGCTCTTCCCATCGGCTGCTTTGTAAAGCTTATACATCTTGCCAGCATGATTACCTTTCAAAGTCTTCATATGCTCTTCTACTTTTGTCTTTAGTGCTGTTTGAATATCCGCAGGGGAGGCAGTATCCGCAACCTCCACGTCCAGTTTTACCCCCTCAACATAGGGGGCCGCCATTGGTGCATAGTGATTTACAGCAGCAGATACATTTACAATCGTGATGTATTTCTTCACTTTCTTATCCTCATGCCCTTCATCCTTCTGCTCTTCTTGTGGACCGGTACCAGGGAGCGCCTTTCCCTCAGGCGTAAGCGGAGCCTTGGTAGAACTATACGAACCACCACCAGCAACCGCACCGCTGCTGCTTGTGCCTCCTCCGGAGCTTCCTCCGTTTTGGCCTTGTTGCCCCTGCTGTCCGTTACCTGGATTCGGGGTTGGGGTATTCGGACTATCGCACGCGCCCAGCAGCATACTGACCGCCAACGCGCAGAACAATGCCCATACGCTTTTTTGTTGTATCCTTTTCATAGATAACCTCCTATCATTGAATTTTCTCCATTATACCCCCCCCTCCCCCCTTCCCTGTCTAGTACCTTTTCTGCTAAATTCACTCGAAAATGCGCTTTTTATCACCGAGGTATAAAGCATCGTTAGTAAGGTTTCAATACATCAGCAACTTGAGATGCATCGATGACCACTGACGTCCATGATTTTTCCTGTTTTTATGCTTTTAAAAAAAATTGAATTTTAACCTATTAGTTGATGAGGCACCTACTGCGTCGCTACACCGAAAGTAAATACTAGGCGGTAGTCCGGCTCACGCCGGGCTACCGCCTAGCAAGATGATATGTTCTTAATTGCTGGAAAATGAGGAAATTTTAAATCATCGCTTATACGGTTTTAATTGTTTCTGCTACCGTAAAGCTTGCTGCAGTATTTGCTTTTATATCCTCTAAATTTGAATATGGGCTGATTTCGGTGAGCACTAACCCATTATCGGTTACTTCAAAAACTCCTTTTTCCGTAATAATCATTTTTACAACCTTTACTGCTGTTAGCGGCAAAGTACACTTTTGTAAAATTTTAACCGCACCTTTTGAAGTATGCTCCATGGCAACAATGACCTTTTTGGCTCCCACCACCAAGTCCATAGCGCCACCCATACCGGGAACCATTTTTCCGGGAACCATCCAATTTGCTAAATTCCCTTCGGCGTCGACTTCCAGCGCACCTAAAACGGTTACATCTACATGTCCCCCTCTGATAATGCCAAAAGACATCGCTGAATCAAAAAACATAGCACCTTTTCCAGCAGTGATAAACCCACCCCCTGCGTTCACGAGATAGGCATCTTCTTTTCCCTTTTCAGGTGCAGGGCCAACCCCTATGCACCCGTTCTCACTTTGAAAAATAACATCCATATCATCTATATAATTTGCGACAAGTGTAGGTAAACCAATACCCAAATTTACTACATAACCATCTTTTAATTCTTTTGCAACTCGTTTGGCAATCACTTCACGTATAGTATTCTTATCTAGTTCCATTTTTCTCGCTTCTCCTACTTACTTTCTACTATATAGTCGATAAATATTCTCGAAATATCCAAAATATCAGGATCAAGACTGCCTGCTTCGACCACTGAAGCAGCTTCGACAATCACAACATCAGCAGCTGTTGCCATAAGTGGATTAAAGTTTTTTGTTGTTTTAGCACAAACTACATTTCCTATTTTGTCTACCGTTGTTCCAAATAAGATCGCTACATCAGCTTTAAGCGGTTTTTCCAATAAGAAATCCTTTCCATCTACATTTATAATAGATTTTTTATCTTGTACAATGGTACCTATTCCGGTAGGTGTCAGAACACCACCAAGTCCGAAACCAGCAGCCCTGATTCTTTCTGCCAATGTCCCCTGAGGAACTAATTCGACTTCCATTTCACCATTTTGCATCTTCTTGCCTGTTTCAGGATTTGTTCCGATATGACTTGCAATAACTTTTTTTACTCGATTATTTACTACCAGTTTTCCTACACCTCTATCTACAAATCCTGAATCATTACAAATTATCGTTAAGTCTTTAATTCCTTTAGCGATAATCGCATCTATTATCTTTTCTGGCGTTCCACAAGCCAAAAAACCTCCCACGTGAATAGTCATTCCATCTTTTATATGCGAAATGGCCTCTTCTATCGAAACTAATTTTTCTTTCATTCTTTATCTCCTTCTGCATTCTTAATATGAATATTTTTAACTAAAAGAATAAGAAACCGGAACAAATAAACAGACCAGATACTACCGTAACGATAAAACAATACCCCATGATGTTTTTTGCACCCAAACCGGCAATTCCTAAAGCAGGTAAAGCCCAAAAAGGCTGGATCATATTTGTCCACGCATCACCCCAGGCAATGGCCATCGCGGATTTCGCCGCAGAAACACCAATCGCTTGTCCTGCTGGCATGATTATGGGGGCCTGTACGACCCACTGTCCACCTCCAGAAGGAACGAAGAAATTTACAACCCCTGCGCTCAAAAATGAAAATATAGGAAAGGTCGTCTTCGTAGAAATATTTACAAAAAAATCAGACATCAAAATTGCCAACGACTGACCGTTTGCATCTACTCCCGTCATGATACCCATAATGCCTGCATAAAATGGAAACTGTAATAAAATACCGGCAGCTCCTTTTACGGCCTCCGCCATTGCATTCAAATATCGTTTTGGGGTTCCGTGTAAAAAAATGCCTAAAATTAAAAATATAAAATTTACAATATTTAAGTTAAGTAAAAAGCCTTTGGTAGCTAAATAATAACCAATATACACAAAACCCATCGCCGAAATAAGAAGAGAAATCACTCTGCTATTTTCTATCTTTTCTGCAGGAGACATCTGTGAAAATTCTTTGTGTTCCTCTTCTACTTCTTCCAACAGTTTTGGATCTACGACTACCACCTCATCCTTGCATGGAAACATTGCAACATTTATTAATGGTAAAATAATCAATAAACCGATAATAATATACAGATTAAGTGGAGAGAATAGTGTCATACTCGTTGGAATCGCTTCAGTAATAACGCCAGCTGTTTGCTTTGCAAGTCCTTCGCCGCCGCTTGCAAGCTGAAGCGGAATGGAACCGGAGAAACCTCCATGCCAAACTAAGAACCCTGTGTATGCTGAGGCAATTAACAGCCGATAATCTACACCTTTTACTTTTCTTGCAATTTCTTTTGCAAAAATAGCGCCTATAACAAGACCAAACCCCCAATTTAACACGCATGCAAGTGAAGAAACAATGGATACAGCAATAATTGCCTGCTTTGGCCCCTTGATGGCAGATGCAATCGTTGAAAGCATTTTTTTAACCACCCTTGAACTTGCCATAGCATGACCAGTTACCAAAACGAGTGTCATTTGCATAGCGAACGCTAGCAGAGACCAAAAACCACCACCCCAATATTTAACGACATCAATAAATGAAGATTTCGTTAAGGTAATTGAACCGATAAGCACTAGAAATGTTAAAACAGCGCAAAATATAAACGGATCGGGTAAAAAACGTTCAACTATGCGTACACATCCTGACGTAATTTTCTTGAACAACCCTTTTTTCTGTTGTTCCTGTGTCATAACCATTTGAGATGTTCCTCCTAAATACCTTGGAATTAAGCAGGCAAAAATAAGCAGTTAAAAAATAGTTCATTTCCGGAAAAAAAATTGTAACCTTTTGCTTATCTTAAAAAATAGTATATTCTCGTTCTCTGAAAAGTCAAGAGGAATTCAAAAAAATGCACACCAAGAACATGAAAAGCCCTATAGCTTCGATAAAGAAAAACAGCATTATAAAGTGATAATAATAGTAGCAATGTCGCGATAAAACCGGCAGATGCTAGGAGCCTAGCCGAAATAAAGCGCAGGCGTATCGGGTATCCAAATGCGAGTTTGGCTTACAGCCAAACTCGACAGGCAAGCCGGCAGCGTAAGCCGCCGGCTTGACAGGCATTCACTTTCGGCGTAGCGACAACGCAGATGTCCACCTATTTTCAAAAGGGGTACTTGCATAAAATCTGTTTTTCTGCTATTATACACTCATTATTGGCGCCGTGCCCAAGTGGTAAGGGAGAGGTCTGCAAAACCTTTATTCATCAGTTCGATTCTGATCGGCGCCTTAGTTTTTTTACCGTTCATTGCTTTTCAAACTATACCTTAAGCCTGTCTGACAACGGAGGTATCAAACAGGTCTTTTATAAAGCCTTGCGTATACTTTCCGACATATGATATATGAAAAACTTTGCTCTGTACCCGCATGATATGCAAAAGGCTGTCATGGCCTTTTGGTCTGCGGTCGTGGTTGCCATAGCTCCTCTTTCTGCCGAAATATTCCGTTTTCAGTTTAAAAACGGTGATTCTTATCGTATTAATTCAGTAGTCCAAGAAAATGTGTTTTTCAATGGACGTTTTTCTCATCAAGCGGAGATTATTAACCGTATTACGGTAGAGGTCTCTGATGTTCAGCAAGCTGATGCTGCTACTCTCGCTTCGGCACGCTATACCTGTTCTTTTATGACGAGCGAAAAAAATGAAACCCTGACATTTAGTTGGGGGCGCGAATATCCAAGTGTATTCCGCCGTGATGCGTTAGGTAATTACACCATAAGCAGCGAATATGTTATGCCGGTTGTCCGGGATGTGCCGGTATTCCCTGAACGGGATGTTGTGGTGGGGGAAAGCTGGAGCCATCAAGCCAATGAAGCGCATGACTTACGGGATAGCTTTGGTATCAAAGAGCCCCTCATCGTTCCCTTTATAGTCCACTATACCTATAAAGGACCTGTGCTTAAAGAAGGCAAAACGTATCAGCTTATCGAAGCGGTATATAACCTCAATTATACTATTCCCCGCAGCATTTTACAAAGACAGCTCTATAACCGCTCCAAGAATGCTATGGGCTATCCTGTTAAAACCACGGGATACTCCAAACAGCAGCTCTACTGGGATAATGAAACGGGTATTCTGCCTTTTTATGAAGAAGTATTTGACATACAAATGACACTGAATACCGGTGATATCGTACAGTTTCAAGGGACGGCTCATGCGGAGACTATCGATAATATCCATATCGATAAAAATACGATCACAGAAAAACTGAATGAGCATATCCGTGAATCGGGAATAGAAAATACCTTTGTACAAAAAACTGATGAAGGTATTACGATCCGGCTTGAAGATATTCGCTTTGAATCCGATTCTGCCCAGTTAAAAGAGACAGAAAAACTGAAATTACAAAAATTAGGTAAACTGTTGAAGGAATATTCTGAACACGAATTACTCATTTCAGGCCATACGGCCAATGCCGGTACAGCGGAAGATAGAAAGCTCCTTTCCGAGCAGCGGGCTGCTGCAGTTGCCGCCTATCTTATTGAACTTGGGGTGCGAAAAGCTCATCATATTTATACGCAGGGGTTTGGTGCAGAAAAACCGGTAGTACCTGAGACAAGCGAACAAAATAGAGCAAGAAATAGACGCGTAGAAATTACCATCTTGGAAAAATAAAATATTGTGTTTTTTTTATCATCAGCATATAATACACTATGCTGTTTTATCTATCCGGCCTCTGTTCTTCTTTCTTTGGCCCTATGCGCTTACTGCAGTCTTACATGGTACTGCTGTCGATTGCGCTATATCTTGGATTTTTCCTTTCATTAGTACTGTTACCTCGTTTTTATGCAGCGCTGCCGAAAGACCGTGGGCGAGAGTTTACCTTTGATCCTGCGGCTGCGGCGGGGAAGCCGACGGGCAGTGGCGTGGTATTCATTAGCATTTTTGTTTGTATGGTGTTTATTCTCATTGTGCCTTCGTACACACATATACTAGTATTGCTGCTGACGTGGTTTGTGATGCTTACCGGCTATCTTGACGACCGCTCGGTTACTTCTTGGGGAGAATATTTAAAGGGGAGTTTGGATTTAGTGCTGTCGGTTATTACCACGATAGTACTTTTCTATTTTTATTTTAGGGGTACCGTGCAGTATTGGCTGCCTTTTATGAGCAAAACGGTTGCGGTACCGCCCCCGCTTTTTTTTGTTATATCAATTCTTATTCTGTGGTTTTCTATTAATACCACTAACTGTACTGACGGGGTGGACGGCCTTTCAAGCTCGCTTATTTTAACTGCATTGATAGGGCTTGGCATTAGCTTTTATTCGATTATAGGGAATGTAGTGGTGTCGGAGTATTTGCTGATACCGCACCGTGCAGACGGAGCTCAGTGGGCGGTTATGTGTTTTAGTTTAGCGGGCTTGTTAATGGGGTACTTGTGGCATAATGCGCATCCGAGTGTGGTGCTGATGGGGGACGCCGGTTCCCGTGCACTGGGCTTTTTTATCGGAGTTCTGGTTATCGTTGCCGGTAATCCCTTTTTGCTTTTAATGACAAGCAGTATGATTTTACTCAATGGCGGTGCCGGCTTAGCTAAAATTGCTTTATTGCGGTTTTTTCATATCAGTATTTTCAAAAATATCCGGTTTCCGCTTCACGATCACATGCGCAAACACGCCGGATGGTCGCCTGAGCAAGTGCTGATTAGATTTGTCATATTGAATTTGCTCATTACGGTGGTAGTGTTTGCCATCCTCTTTAAAATTAGGTAATGCGTTGTATGCAGGAGGCCATCGATACTGAGCTTTTTGCCCGCAGTATTCCGCTTATCGGAGCTGAGGGCGTGCAGCGGATAAAACAGGCACGAATAGCAGTCTTTGGCCTTGGTGGTGTCGGTAGCTATACGGTAGAAGCACTTGCCCGTGCCGGTGTGGGTACGCTCTATCTTATTGACGGCGATACTGTAAGTGCTTCTAACTTAAACCGGCAGTTATTCGCCCTGCATTCAACGCTTGGGTGTGCTAAAACGGCAGTAGCAGCTCAGCGTGTTGCAGATATCAACCCGTGTTGTACGGTGCGTCAACACTTGCAACACGTATTGCCTGATGCAGAGGGGCGCGTGCCGTTTCTTGATTTTTTATCTTCCGTTGATTTTATTGTTGATGCAGTTGATACCCTTGCGCTTAAAGTGGCGCTTGCAAAAGAAGCCTTCTTGCGCACTATTCCGCTGGTAGCTGCGATGGGCTGCGGTAATAAGCTTAATCCCTTGCGCTTTCAATTTGCCGATATCTATGAAACGTCCGTGTGCCCGCTCTGTAAAAAAATGCGTAGTGCTTTAAAAAAAGCACATATACCGCACTTGCGCGTGTTATATTCTCAGGAAGTGCCTAAAGTACAAGAGCGCCCTCCCGCCTCAGTTTCATGGGTTCCCTCCGTTGCCGGTATTTTGATTGCAGCAGAGGTATTACAGCAGCTGATATACGCTGAAAGCGTACCCAATGCAATCCTCTCGATGCGGTTACCCTGAACTTCAGTATTTTTGGGATATGAAGAGAGATGGTATCCGGCGTACTAAGAGGCAAGCAATCTAAA
>JBQNBR010000078.1:0-9119 GCA_052169815.1 Treponema sp. | reverse complement strand
CTAACCGGTTTCGCTTAGGCAAGCGGGGGATACCATCTCTCTTCCTTGAACATTTGCTTTCAGTCGGTCGCTTGACAGGGATTTAACGAAAAGTCTACAATAAATCTCGTATGAATATGGCAGAACTCCTTCATCTTTTGCGTATCCTTACTACCGTTATCGCTTTTACAATAACGATATGCGCATTTAAAAAAAGCAATGAAAATCCTGTTTTTAAGTATATCGCTCCTTTAACCGGTATGCTCGGCTTTTGGAATTTAATATGTATCTTTTTGATGCAAACAACCGAACCGCAGCTCTATTTTTTTATGGTACGTGCTATTTACATTTGTATAGCGTTTTCTGCGCTGTTTTTGTTTTATTATGCCCAGTCTTACTGTCTGCCTGATTTTCCGTCTTTTTGGGGTAAGTGCATAGCGGCTATCCCTTGTATAACAGCTCTTCTGAGCATTACTGCATCCAAGTATTCCTGCTTTATTAGTTTGCAGCCTAATATAGAAACTGTTGATACGAAACACTCTTCGCTTATTTGTGGTACATGGTTTTACGTGCATATTGCATATAGCTATGGATTAGTCTTGGCTTCATGTATTTTATTTGTTATAAAAGCCCTTTTACCTGAAGTAAAAAACCGTAAGATGATCGTTGCTATGATGGCTAATACCTTGTTTTTTACGGCTATGAATACGATCATTCTTTTTTACAAAACTGATTTTGTATTGTTGCTGTTGAAATTTGCTCACCTTTTATCGATAAATGCGTTTTATTTTTTAACCTATTTGGATACTGATCAAAAGATAGTATTTTATAGTAAAAAAGAATTTTTCCAAAATTTTAATCAACCGGTGCTCGTGTTTAATGTCATGGATGAGCTACTAGAAATCAATGCAGAGGTTGTGCAATTTTTTACTCAAGCGAATATTCCTGTGAAACGGTATATGTCGTATGGAGCTATTTTTGATGAGCGTTTTTTTACACCCATAAAAAGCCGCGAACAAACTGATACCCTGTTGTATTTTCAGCACAAAGAAACAGGCAAAGTGTTCCTGTGTCATAAAAACGTTGTGTTAAATCCTCGAACTAAAAAAAAGCTTGGAACGACTATCGTTATGTACGATGCTGCCCTACTCGGTGATTTGGTACAAAAGATAGAACAAAATGCATTTATTGACGCTCTGTGCGGATGCTTAAACCGCAGTTGCTTTGAATTGCGAAAGGACTCTATTATAAAGCATATTGACAAACCGTGTCTTTTACTTGTTGCCGATATAGACAATCTAAAAAAGGTAAATGATCAATGCGGGCACAAAGCCGGAGATGAATATATTCAAACCTGTGTTGCAATTTTAAAAGAGACCATAAAAACACCGAATACGCTGTTCCGCATAGGGGGAGACGAATTTTGTACTTTTATATCGCATGGTACCGAAGCTGATGCGGAAAGGATCGTTAATAAAATAGCAAACTTATGTAAAGCGCAACATGAGCAGTGGCCTGTTTCTATTTCGATAGGCTTTTCAGTGATCGAAGACGATAACGCTGATTTTGAACAGTGTTTTGCACAGGCGGATAGCAACATGTATCTGCAAAAGCAAAGCCACAAAGAAGCATTAGCGTAAAAACACGGGCGAGTTATAGCAAAGTACAGCACTTTGCCGTGTTTATTTTTTTTCAATCGAAAAAATATCAAATTGGCTCCGCCGCCCCGTTGGATGGACGCATAGCGTCCATCCAACATACAACAGCCCAACAATCCCGCCGGTTAAAAAGATGTATACAAAAAAGAGCAGTTGATTCGTCATACCGAAGCCTTGTAGTAAGCTAAACAGTATCGGTTCTGCAAAAAGTCCATGAACAAGGGCTATTACTACCGGCAGTAAAAAGAGCGTAACAATTTGGTTGCGGCTTGTTTGTTTAATCAAACTGCTGTCCATGCCGATTTTCAGCATAATGTGGTGCCGGCGGCGGTCTTCGTAGTCTTCTGAAATCTGCTTAAAATACATAACGAGCAAAAGCCACACCAAAAACAGGATACTGAAAAAAAAGCCTAAAAACAGAAATTCGCCTTCAAATTCCTTTAGCTCTTTAGCTTCTTGGTAGAAATTACGATAGCGAACCTCTACCGGCTCACCGGCTTTTTTTGAAGACGCTGCATTATCGGTAAGTGTTATGTCTTTCAGCGCGGCAGCATACAGTGCAGCAGTCTGTGCACTACTCATAGTGCTTGCGTCAGTATCCCACGCCAAAAAACTGCGGAAAAAGAAAAAGGTGTTTTTAGTCTGAAGCTGTGCCAGCTCGTTATAGATTTCTTGTACAACGGCTTCGTTTTTTGCAGCAAGTAAAACAGTCCGATGAGGGCTATCCGAAACACAATAGATGGAATTTTCAATTTTTTGTGCGTGCTTCGGCGGAAACAGTTTAAGCGTATAAGCTTTTGATCCAATGTAAAGCGGCTGCTGCGCATTGAAAGCTCCGATACTGTCCACAATCAGTAGCTCATCAAGAGATAGTGCTTCCGGTATTGCCCCATTGAGCTGCAAAATGGAGTATAGTTGCTCTTGCGGCACGAAGGTAAGTGCCGCAGAGTTACTTTCTGCCTTAGGAGTAATACAACGGTTATTGTTGATATGCACAAATGCCGCAAGATAGCGGATATATGCAGGATGCTGCACGTCAAGCCCCTGTACGGTTCCTGCACGGGTTACGGCTGCGAGCACTGCTTTTTGCACACGGCTGTCTTCTTCTGCATCCGCACTACCGTACCATTGTAAAAGATGTTCGCGCGGGAATTCTTTTTTCAGCCGCATCATACCGCTGCCAGAAATACTTAAGGTAAAACTCACCGTTACCAGCACCATCGTAAGCAAAATACAGATACTCGCAAGCCCTTTGGCGTTCTGCCCCATGCGGTACATCATACCGGAAACGGCAATAAACTTTTTCGGCGTATAATACGATGGATGCTTTTTCATCCGTGTGAGAACGGCAATCGAAAGATTTTCAAACAGAAAGAAGGTTCCGGCAATCACCCAGATAACCGCCGGTAAAAACCATTTAAACGCTTCTATCGGCCCCTGCACCCTCATCGAAGTGATATACCCTGCACCGAGAAACACCACCGCAAAAAGGCTTCTTATCCATGCACGGCGCGGTTTTTTCTCTCCGGCCTTTTCCTCCTGCATGAGCGTAAGAGGAGCCGCAAACCCAATGCGTTTAAGATTATACAGATAATTCAGCGCAAAAAAGAGACCGAATACGATCGCTGCCGACCGCAGCGCTTGCAGTGAAAACCGGTATTCACCGGCAGCAGGCAGCCGCGCCGCATAGTGCAGCAGCAAAAAAGCGAGTTTACCGAACAAAAGCGCGCCTACACTGCCGATAATCAACGCAACAACAAAGCAAAACAGAAATTCACACAACAGCACTCCTGCAATATGCTTTTTTTCAAGCCCGAGCAGCATATACAGTCCAACTTCTTTCATTCTTTTTTTAATTAAAAACTTATTCCCGTAAAAGATAAAAATACACGAAAAAAAGCCGACGATGTACACACCCATGTACATCAATGAACTCAAGGCAGCAATACGGGCAACAAAGCTGTTTTGCCTACTCAGCGTATGGATAATTATGTACATCATTATCGATAAAGATGCGGCGAAAATATAGGGGCCAAAGGTTTTAGCACTGCTGGTAATATTTTTCTTTGAAAGACGCAGATAGAACGAAAGCTTCATACCGCGCCTTCTTTTTCCGCTTCTTTTTCCGGTAAAAGCATGGAAAGGCCTTTGTTAATTTTTTCGCGGAATTCTCCCTGACTGCACTCTCCTCTATATAATTCGTAATAGATACTGCCGTCCCGCAAAAAAAGTACGCGGTTTGCATAGCTTGCCGCTTTTGCGCTGTGTGTAACCATGATAATGGTTTGTCCCCCACGGTTCATCCGGGTAAAAGTGTCAAGCAGCATATTCGATGAGCGCGAATCCAGTGCCCCCGTCGGCTCGTCTGCCAAAATCAAACTCGGCTGCGTGATAAATGCCCGCGCCGCCGCAGCGCGCTGACACTGTCCGCCTGATACCTCATAGGGATACTTTTCAAGCTGTTCCGTAATATCGAGCTGTTGAGCCACCGAAGCAAGACGGCGGTTCATCTCTTCAATCGGGTAACTCGACAGCACAAGCGGCAAGAGGATATTATCCCGCAGCGAAAATTGCTCAAGTAATTGGTAATCTTGAAAGACAAAGCCGAGATTATTGCGCCTAAATGCAGCAATAGCCTTCCCGCTTATCGTTGCAAGCGGCACCCCGTTGAGTAAAATAGAGCCGCTTGTCGGCTTATCCAGTGCAGCAAGCAAATTGAGCAGCGTTGTTTTCCCCGAACCCGACTCACCCATTATTGCAGTGAACTCTCCCTTTTGTACCGAAAAATCAACATTCCGCAATGCAACGGTACGCTGCTTTGAAAACCGCGACTGGTATATCTTTGCAATATTTTTTACTAGCAACACTGCTTCCATAACGTATACTCCTTATCCCCGGTATCAACATAGTACGATATGTTCGCTCAGAGTATACCCATAACAAAGCAACGGTGCATTTACAAAACCCTACAGACTACACCGTAATCCTTACATTTTTGTAAGATAAGCAACAGTGAAAGGAAAGGGTGGCCATGAAAGCCTTGAGCTACATTACAAGATTCAATTTCTTGCACAATGCATCTTGTAACGTTTGACTGAAATTAACGCCCGCTTTTTCCGCCTGAATATTAAGCCACGATGGAATCGTCAATGTCTTTTTTGTTGCCTTCTCGTTCACTTTGAACTCACCACACACAAAAGACACGAAACCGTTTTTGTCCGTCTTCATCTTGCTTGCAGCGGATGCCTTGGGTAATGTGTCAACCGTATAGTCGTCTTGCAAATAAAGCTCCATCGCTTCGACTGCGTTCGCATAAGACTCGGTTTCGGTGTCGCCTTGTGTGGAGCATCCGGGCAGATCGGGAAACTCGACCCAAAAACCGCCGTCTTCTTCGGTATGGAAAATAGCAGGATACATAATTTTCATTTATTGACCTCCAAGCTGGTTCTTTTCAAGATGGCAGACAAAAGACCTTTTTTGATATCATTGCCGTGTACTGGAATAATCTCTGTTTTCTCGCCTTTCGTAATTTTATGGTGGCTGCCTTTTACTGATACCAATCTCCAACCGTCTTGTATTAATAATTTTAAAAGATCTTTGTCTTTCATGTCTATAACCATAACACGTGCTATACGTATTATCAATAGCTTGTGTGATGAATTGCGTAAGATTTGTAAAGAATCATTGTTATCAAGGCATCAGACATGAGATGCATTCAACAGTACTGCAGGATATTCGCCTGCTGTAAGACTATCTGTAGGGTAAAACCAAAGACGCAGGGCTTGCAATAAGAACAGAGCAAAAACCCTATCAGTATCAAGTAGACTCTTTTGTAGGTTCCGTTTTCATAAAACTTACGAATTTGTATAGCCTTTCATTTCTTACAACCGTTCTACTTCGCTTTCGGTAAGACCGGTTATTTTCACAATAAAATCAAGCGCACAATCCGACTGCTTCATACGCCGTGCCGTTTCAATGGCTTTTTTGTACGCTCCTTCCGCAAGACCGAGGGATTTGCCCTGTTCAATACCCTGTTCAATACCTTGTTCAATACCTTCAGCAAAAGCTATTTCCCGTTCTTCTGCACGTTGTACAGCAATATCCATCTCATAATCATACTCTGTTAGTAACATATTTAGTACCTCCTTACTCTTACGCATCAGATAGTCTTTTAAAACATTATTTGCAATACACTCTTCAATTGCACGTTGAAATCCGTTTACAGGATCTTTTTCCCTCCATCTTCGTACGGTATCGACAAAAAGACTGTATTCATACATCGGTGTGCATACATCTAATATACGATGATGATATTGCTGCTGTTGATTGATATTGATTACTTGTACCGATAGCTCAAGGGACGGCTTTTCTACTTGAACAATGAAAGCCTGAGAAAGCTTTAATAGTTTATTAGTAGGAAATGCTTCTATTCCGTTGTAAAATATATAGAATTCAGGAGAAGGAATACGTACCATCTTACGGCTGTATTTTTCTTTCGACTCATACAGCTGCTCATACAAGCGGGTAACATATTCAAGACAGCGTAACGGCATATTAGGATTAATAGTTGATTGATGCTCTGCAAGAACAATGATTTTGTCCTCGACGAGGTAGGAGACATCATTATAGAAACTCATATATAGTACATTCTTTAGCCGTATATTTTTTAGTATTTCTATGCGGTTGAGCTGTGTGCTGTGTAATGCATTATATAAAGAAAGAAAGTTTTCTGCTGCTTTTTCATCTTCACTGAATAAATCGACGAATACTGAATCTTTATAGTTTCTATTTGAACCGGTTTTTTGCATAGTGCCAGTATAGCATAAAACATCGAAAAACATAAGAGAGATCAGCGGAACCGGTACCAATATAAAAAACTATACCCATAACAAAGCAACGGTGCATTTACAAAACCCTACAGCCTACGCCGTAATCCTTACATTTTTGTAAGCATCCAACCGAAAGCTGCATTGCCGTAAGGCGCACGGCACCGCCCTATTATGCAAAGCGGATAAGAGCGCGGGTCCATTGTCCGTATTCGGAAGTAATGTCGATAGCGGCATTCAGCCGTGCGGCAATTTCCCGCGCAAGATAGAGCCCTAAGCCGGTCGCTTTTTCGGCACGCTGTCCGTTTAAACCGGAGTATCCCTTGTCAAAAATTTTAGGTAAATCACTTGCAGCAATGCCGATGCCATTATCTTCTATAAGAAGAGCTTTAATCCCTGCTTGAGCAGTGCAAAACTCTTTCGGTGCGGTGCTGCTTACAAGCGCTCTTTTTACCGTAATGCAGCCTTGCCGATCGGCACGTATACAATACTTTAAGCTATTGGAAATAATTTGTTCGATCATCACGCTGCACAGTACCGAATCGCCGATGAGCGTCATATTCAATGGTTCATAGTTAAGTTCAATTTTTTTATAAATAAAAAAGACACGATACCTTTTAAAAATTGCCTGCAATACGGAATCGAGCTCGAAAGTAGTGATGTGCAAACTGCGTTCACTGCCGTGCAATTTAAGATACTGTAATGCCATTTGCGTATAGTTTTCGATAGTAAGTAAAGCACTTTGCATGTGAAAAAAGGCATCCGCACTGGTGTCCCGATTTTGGAACAGCACCTGCAGCGAGGCTATCGGCGTTTTAATTTGATGCAGCCAGAGGGCAAAATAGTCCTCCCGAGCGGTAACCCGCTGCCGTGCCGTTTCTTTTAATGCGGTATTTTCATGTTTGAGCGTTTGAATAAGCTGCCATGCAGCGCGCTGGTTTAGAGTAAAGACAGCTTTTTCAGGCAGTTCTTCTGTATCGGTACAGTATGAATCTTCTATTTCTGCCTGCCGTAAGGCTTTTAAAAAGGAGCGGAAGCGGACATAATACCGCACAAAAGCAGTGCAAAAAAAGACTGCGTACAGCGACAGCGTTACGCCGGTACTGTATACAACATTTTCCAGCACAGAACCGCTTATATACAAAATGAGTAGCTGTAAAAAAAGCAGAAAAAGCGGCATAATCAAAAATGCCCGCCGTTCTTTTAAAAATGCAGCGCATAGAGCGGCAGTAGAAACGGGGCTGTCGAGAAAGTAACCGACTTTTGAGACAGCCCCTGCTTGTGTACTGCTGCTATCCGATACATCGGTACTCATAGGGCAGCTCCATCTAACGTTGCTTGCGATTGTACTACAGTGCTGCCGCTTAGCGTTTCATTCAATTTATATCCAAAGCCTTTTTTATTGATGATAAAACCGGTTAAGCCGATGTCTTCAAGCTTTTTTCGCAATCGGGTAATATTAACCGATAAAGTATTATCGCTAACAAATTGATTGTTTTGCCATAAAATATCCATGATTTTCTCACGTTCGACAAAATTTCCCTGTGCAAGATAGAGCGGCTTTAAGATTTTAAGTTCATTTGCCGTCAAGAGCACGGTTTTATTATGATAGCTTAAAGTAAGCGTGCCAAGGTTAAGCACCGTATTACCAAAACGCAGCTCATTGATTGATGCAGTAAAATGGTAGGCCCGCCGCAACACTGCTTGGATTTTTGCAGTTGCAGCTTCGATGTCAAAAGGCTTTTCAATATATTCATCACCGCCTATTTGCATGGCAAATACAATATTTGCCGTTTCATTTCTCGAAGAAAGAAACACAATCGGCACCTGCGACACTTCCCGTATTTTTGCACACCAATAACAGCCGTTAAAAGCCGGAAGCCCGATGTCCATAATAACGAGCTGCGGCTGCAGCGCTTCAAATTCCTCAAATACTTTTTTAAAATCTTTGATGCAATATACCTGATACCCCCATTGCTCCAAATGACGGGATAAAACAGCGGCAATAGAAGCGTCATCTTCGACAATCAGTATTTTTATCACGGTATCCATAACGACAGTGTAGCATATCCGCCCTTAAAGCGCAAACGCATACGGAGTAAGCACTGGACAACCGCTTATCTGTGCTTGCAATCTTCTTATAGACTGCTATAATGAAAAATACTGTGCAATGCACACTATTTTTCATCATGTAGGATAAAAATGAAAATTGAAAGGCAAGCATACATAGAAAAACTAAAAAACAGGCTCCACAATGGGATGATTAAGGTAGTTACCGGCATTCGCAGAAGCGGAAAATCGTATCTTATTTTCGAGCTGTTTAAAGAATACTTGCTAAAAAATCATACCGATGAAAACCATATCATTATGATAGAACTGGAACGGTTAGAAAATAAAAAGTATCGACAACCGGAGATCGCACTGGCATATATCAAATCCCGTATAGAAGATGAAAAAATGTACTATGTTTTTCTGGACGAAGTGCAAATGATGGAAGATTTTGTCGAGGTATTGAATTCGCTTTTGCACATAAAGAATATAGATGCCTATGTAACAGGAAGTAATTCCAAGTTTTTATCAAGTGATATTTTAACGGAATTCCGCGGCCGGGGGGATGAAATCCATGTTTATCCGCTTTGTTTTAAAGAACTGATGA